>CAYNPS010000004.1:0-2789 GCA_964399125.1 uncultured Terriglobales bacterium | reverse complement strand
GCTACTCGGCTGCTCTGGGCGATCGGTTACTTCACAGAAGAGGATTATCTGGTTCCGGTGCTAAAGATCGACGGAGTGCCCAAAAACCTTCAGCGTGGCCGAAATTTGATCAAAGCAGGAGAGACCCGCGATGCTCGCCTGAAGCATCATCCAAAGCACACCGAGAAAGACGACGAATGGCATTGGCGCAAGAATCCCTTTTCGAGTAGCCGGGAATTTAATGGTCTGCGGGTGATGATGTCGTTAATCAATAATTGGGACCTCAAGGACGATAACAATGCCATCTACGAAGATAAGCAGTCGGGCGCACAGTTCTACATGGTGACTGATCTCGGCGCGTCCTTTGGCTCAATTGGATATCGCCTTGGTCCCGGCCGTGGCAAGGGCAATTTAGGTGCCTACAGGAGTTCAAAATTCATCACACACATCCATGGCAACTATGTAGATTTCAGCTCCCCTGCGCACTCCACAGTGATCGGCATACTGGGAATTTTCTCGATTCCCGATTTCGTCAGTCGGATGCGGCTGCGTTGGATTGGACGCCACATTCCCCGCGAGGACGCAAAATGGATCGGGGGACTCCTAGCGCAGTTGAAGCCTGCTCAGATTGAAGACGCCTTCCGTTCGGCTGGATACTCCGACAAAGATGTCTCCGAATATTCCGCAGTGGTGGAGAAGAGAATCGCGGAGTTAGGAAAGCTGTAGCCAGCCAATGGTTGGAGACGAACCGTCTGTGGCCTTTTCGGTCCGTCTCCGGACCAGCCGTCAAATCAGCAGCAGGCCAGGGCCGCCGCTGGTCTCGCCGGCAGTAGGCTTCGCTGCGGCTTTCTTGCCACTCTTGTTGGTCTTAGTCGTTGCTGATTTCGGAAGAGCGTTGTACACCGCTTTCGCATTCGTCAAGTGGTCTTCGAGCGTTGGATAGGTGCGCTTGGCATAGTCCTTCAGATCGGCATTGGCGCTCGGACGATTGGCTTCCCTCTTGAACTCGGCCACGTCCTTCGTGTGATCTTTGACCATCATCGCCATGTAAGCACGATCGAAAGCCGCTCCGTTCAGCTTCTCAAGCCGCTGCTGCTCAGCCTTTTGCTGCGCATTCACTTCCGTGGGAAGCGTAATGTTTGCTTTGGACGCAACGCCTTCGAGATCCTGCTCGGCTTTGCCATGATCGTCAACCATGCGCTGCCCAAACTTTTTCACGTCATCGCTTTGCGCATTCTGCTGCGCAAGTTTGCCGAGCGCTACCTCCGCCATATTCCCCTGAGCTGCATTCTTGGCGAATGTAGCGTCAGGATTGGCGCCTGCTTTGGAGGACTTCGCCTTCGTCTGCGTGCCTGTTTGCGCAAACGCCGCGAAGGAGAACGCGAGCATGAGTACCGCGAGCCTATACATATGTATCCCTCTCTGGAAAGCTTCTTTAAATGTGTTAGAGGTGGGACGAAGGGCGGCGGTTTGCTGGAGGGCCATAGCCAATAGCAACAGGCAATAGGCCAAGCCGTTGCGGATCTCAACTCGAAATGCGATTCACGCCAATTTGCCTGTCACAGCGAATTTCGCACCGCATTCTCATCTCGAACCGAGGAATTCTGCAGTTTCCGCGCGAATCCAGCAGATTTTCGCGCAGGGGTAGAGAACTAAGAGTGACTCCTCTGTTGAGACACTGAATGAATTCCCCGGTTGCTGTTCCCTGAGACTTGCTGGACGAACGACGGTTGTAAGTTGCAGCATGAGCACGGTTGGGGAAGGGGAGGCGAGCCATGCTGGACAGCAACTCGCCAAGGAGTACTCAGCCGGAAACCCATTGCATTGCTGAGATGGGCAGGAGCCGTAGTTGATCATCGCGCCTCATCGATTTGCTATTCGACATCGGGACGATAGACTTCCTCGTGCCTGAAAACTGATGCTGGAGGCTCGCAAGGCTGTGAGGCGCTGCCCGTGACGTTGCGCGAACTGCATTCCTGCTGACGTAGTCCCCAGGCTGCGCGACGATCTGGCGCAAGGCAAATCTCGGTTAGCAAGCGGGCGGACGGGACATCTTCATAGGATTATGACCGTGCGTTCCGCCCGCCACTGCTTTTTGAGTGCCCCTCGTTTATCTCGACGCTTGTCCGGGTGGATTTTCGCTTGTGGGGGGCACGATGCCCTTGATTCGGAGATAGGTCACGATGTTTCCATAGTGCTCATCGGCGTGCGCCGTATTGAGCGAGAGTACGGTGAGCCTCGCAAGGGTGAAGTTCCTGAATTTCGTCATCTCGCTGCCCTTTGCGTCGGTCATGCCATCGAACGTCTTGTTGCAGTAGGCGACAGCGTCCTTCAGCGCGGCAACCAGATCGGCCTTTGAGGTCTTCGTCTTCTCGATTCCTTTTGCGGGATTTGGTTCGCCGGAGGCCAGCGAGCAGAACATGTACTGAGCGTCGGCCACATGGCCAATGATCTGGCCGAAGCTTCGGACTTCGGGTGTGGGCTTGAACGAGTAGTTTTCTTCCGGCATCTTCTGCGCCGCAGCGATCACAGCTCCGCTCACAAACGAGTACAGACCTCTTTCGCTCGTCGTAATTGGATTCGCTGGCGGAGCGGATTGCGCCTGTGCCTTCTCCTGTGCAAGTACGGCAACGGGAAGCGCCATCATGGTAGCCAATGCAAAACCCAGTTTCTTGTTCAAGAAAGTCCTCCGTTGGAAATCATGTCACATCCGAATGAAGTACGGAACCGACGGTGATCTGGTTCCCTGCAGATTCAACTCATCCCGCGTTTCTATCATGGAGGAGGGCTGCCCTGGGAATCCGGCTCTC
>CAYNPS010000003.1:0-86140 GCA_964399125.1 uncultured Terriglobales bacterium | reverse complement strand
TCGAATACGACCTTTCGCAAGTTCTCTTCGTAGCCACAGCCAACGTGCTGCACACCATTCCGGCGCCGCTTCAGGACCGCATGGAAGTGCTGCGCCTGCACGGCTACACCGAGCTGGAAAAGATCGAAATCGCCAAGCAATACCTGGTTCGCAAGCAGCGCCAGGCTACTGGCTTGTCGGAATCGAATATCGTCTTTACCGATGAAGCGATCACAGAAGTGATTCGCTCCTACACGCGCGAAGCCGGCGTTCGCAACCTCGAACGCGAGATCGGAAACATCTGCCGCAAAGTGGCTCGCAAGGTTGTGAAGCAGGGCCTTGAGTACTCGACTACCGTAACAGCAGAAAACATCTCCGAATTTCTCGGTGTGGCGAAGTTCCGCGACATGCTCGCGCACGAGAAGAGCGAAGTGGGACTCGTCACTGGCCTTGCATGGACGGAAGTTGGCGGCTCGATCCTCTCCACCGAAGTCACTATTGTGGACGGCAAAGGCAAGCTCACACTCACCGGCAAACTTGGTGACGTGATGCAGGAATCGGCACAGGCGGCAATGTCATACATCCGCTCACGTGCGCATCGGCTTGGCCTCCCACGAGACTTCTATCGCAATATCGATATTCACATCCACGTTCCCGAAGGTGCCATTCCGAAGGACGGACCCTCAGCTGGTATCACGATGGCAACGGCGATCGCTAGCGCGCTGAGCAAGATTCCAGTGCGCCGCGATATTGCTATGACCGGCGAGATTACACTCCGCGGCAAGGTTCTGCCGATCGGCGGACTGAAAGAGAAGCTACTCGCGGCGCATCGCGCTGGCATCTTCGAAGCAATTTTGCCCAAGGACAATGAGAAGGATCTCTCTGAAGTTCCAGAGAACCTGCGCAACGCGATGAAGCTGCATTTCGCAGATACGATGGACGACGTGCTCACGATCGCGCTCGAAGGTCCTCTGCCGGAATACATCGAATCGACCGAGACGCAAGGAATGCCGGCAGTTACGCCGACGCAGCCCTCGCAGTTACCAGTACAGCATCAGTAAAACAGCTTTCGGCAATCAGCATTCAGCATTCAGCTAAGCCCGCGTAAGCGGGCTTTGCTTTTCTCAAGTCGGCAGGGAAAGCCAGTACCGCCTGCTGCAGCGGGGCGGTGTTCAACACTCACCCATCCGCTACCGCGGACGGTACTGACTTTTGACAATGCCTTCCTCCGTGTACTCCGTGGCTCCGTGGTGAAATAGAAGTTGATGAAGCTCGACGTACGCTTCCTGAAATCCGCCGCAGCCCCAGAGCACTTCCCTGCTCCAAGCGCACCAGAGATCGCATTCCTCGGCCGCTCAAACGTCGGCAAATCGAGTTTGATCAACGCGCTGCTTGGTCAGAAGATCGCGCACGTCAGTTCCACTCCGGGACGCACACAGACCATCAACTTCATCGAGATCCGACAGAAACCGCAGACGCTCGAACCCGACCTCATTCTCGCGGACTTACCCGGCTACGGCTACGCGAAGATCTCGCGCGAGATCAGCGCCGAATGGCCGAAGTTCATTGAGCCATATCTCGCTGAGCGCGAGCCGCTGCGGTTGTGTGTCTGCCTTGTTGACGCGAACGTTCCAGCCCAGAAGAGTGATCGGCGATTGATCGAGTGGCTGCAGAAACACGACCGCGAACTCCTGCTGGTCGCAACTAAATCGGATCGGTTATCTGCGAATCAGCTTAATAAATCTCTCGCAGAGCTCAGACGCGAGTACGAGGTGGAGCGAATCGTTCCCGTTTCGGCGAAGACCAAAAAGGGAATGCCGGAGTTGTGGCAGGAAATTCTCACTGCTGCGCAGGGATCAGTTTGATCTTTCCCCGGCGCGGCAACCCAGGCCCGAAGCGTTTGCGCTTGCATTTTCGTGGAGCATCAGGAGTTCAGGCAGTTATACTCCTGCCTCATTCTGGCTTCCGCTATCCGAACCTCATACTGGATCGGAATGCTGTACTGGTCCTTCTGCATCCGAGGGGCGGTCACCCTGACCACCGGCTAGAATAAAAAAGCCGCCAGAGTCGATTCGGCGGCATAGTGCGCAAGCAGTGAGCTACTGTCCTTATTGCGCTGTTTTTTTCGCTACTACGTTCTTCTTACCAACGCGGTCGTAAACCTCGGTCGAAGACTTATCGCCAGAACCACTGTGTACGGTGATCGTCGTTCCGTCATCAGAGAGCTTGATGTCCTGCGTGGACGTTCCGCCATTTTTTAAGGTCCACGTTGCTTGAACATCATTGCCGTTTCTGGTGTATGCGACAGCACTTGCCGTGGGACTGCCCACAATGGGATGCGGCTGCCCGTCAGGTGCGCCGTCATACCTTAAGTGAATCGGCTTTCCATTTGCGTCTACTCCGGTAACTGTGTACTTGAGCGACGTTGGGGAGTCTTCTGTAATTTTCACTGTCTGAGACTTTAGTTTCGTCGGATTCGTTGACTTTTCCAGATTCAGCTTCCAAGTCCCAACGGCACTTGCGTTCGACGTGCTCTGCGGGAGAGCGATCGGTGTCAAAAACAAACACGCGATTGCTATAAGCGTTCGTTTGCCCATGAGAATCCTCCTGAGAATCAGTTGAATCACCCGCGAAGAGAAAGTTTTCGGGGTTCGGATCGGGAAACGAGAAATTGCGGGTGGTGGAATGGCAGGTTAGCCGACGAATTGTGGGATGTCAAGGCGAGCTGGGAAAGCCTAGGCTTATTTCGGCCCTTCACGCCTTGGGTTCCTCGACAATGCCCGTCTGAATTCGCTCGCTGCCAGACTGCCTTGATGGTGTCACCTCTGGCACGTTCGCCAACTTGAATCATCCGCTCGTACCTGCCAATCTACCTACATACATATGGAAAGTATCGACGGACACATGCAGCCGCGGCCCGTTTCGGAATCTGTTTCCGAGATGGCCGAAGTGGTTCTTCCTAATGACGCGAACCCTCTGAACAATCTGCTCGGCGGACGGCTGATGCACTTCATCGACATCGCCGGAGCCATGGCCGCACATCGGCACAGCCGTAGTTATGTGGTGACCGCCTCAATGGACCACATCGACTTTTTGGCTCCTGTGCATGTGGGCGATCTGTTGATTCTGCGTTCGTCAGTGAATCGCGCTTTCCATACGTCGATGGAAGTAGGTGTGAAGTGCTGGGTAGAGAACTACATTGCCGGCACGCGACGGCACATTGCCTCGGCCTACCTCACCTTCGTCGCCGTCGATAGCCGCGGACGTCGCGTGCCCGTTCCGCCCGTCATCCCCGAAACCGAGGAAGAAAAGCAGCGCTTCGAAGATGCTGGCCGTCGCCGCGAAATGCGCAAGCAGGAGCAGGAGCGCAAGCGGGCAAACCAACTCGCGCGCGGATAGCAGCTACGAGCCTCCGAATTCCACTGCGTATAATCGCCTGTTAGGAGAAATCTGTGGGACACATGCATGGCGGGCCTCCGCAGCAGGGGCCGATGCCTCTTCCGGGAGTTCAGAACGTAATCGCCGTTGGCTCGGGTAAGGGTGGTGTGGGCAAGACCACCATTGCGGTAAATCTTTCAGTTGCTCTCGGAAAACTAGGCTACAAAGTAGGGTTGCTTGACGCCGACGTTTACGGCCCCAACGTGCCGCTGATGATGGGCATCAATCGTCAGCCGGAAGTCGTAGGGCAGAACCGGATTCTGCCGCTTACAAACTACGGCATCAAAGTCATCTCCGTCGGCTTCATTAACCCAGGCGACAAGCCGCTGGTCTGGCGCGGACCGATGCTGCACTCCATCATCAAGCAGTTCCTTCAGCAGGTGGAGTGGGGCGAGCTGGATTTCTTGATCGTCGACCTGCCGCCGGGAACTGGCGATGTGGTGATCTCACTCTTTCAGACCGTTCCGCTCACCGGTGCAATCGTGGTTTCAACTCCATCTGATGTCTCGCTGCAGGACGCGCGCAAAGCCATCGAGATGTTTCGCGGAGTTAAGGTTGACGTATTCGGAGTGGTCGAAAACATGAGCCACTTCCATTGTCCGTATTGCCAGCACGAGATCGACATCTTCTCGAAAGGCGGAGTGGAGCGCACAGCCAAGCAGTTCGGAGTTCCCTATCTGGGAGCAGTAGAACTCGATCCTGACGTTCGCAAAGGCGGCGATACAGGTCTTCCTGCAGTGTTAGGCGGAGAAGCTTCTCCCCACGCGAAAGCCTTCTTCCAGTTCGCCCGCGAGATCGCGCAGACAGCGGCGGAGCACAAGACGGAGAGCGTGATAGAAATTCAGTAAAGAACAAGAAGCGTTTCGAGTTTCAGGTTTCGGCCAAGCCAGATGCCAATATCATTGTCGAACCTGGCTTTGCCGAAACTTGAAACCTGAAACCTGAAACGCTTTTTCTTTTTCGCCTCTTTAGCACTCCAGAACCCAGAGTGCTACCTTGACAGCATCGTCCTCAGATTCCTATCATCTAATCATCAGTAGTGTCTCTGCATTGCGAGAATACTCTTGCAGAATCAACTACTTAGCAGTATGCCAATCAGCAACATGGGACCCCGGGAACGGGAGATCCTGACCGCCATCGTCGAAACGTACATAGCCACTGGAGAGCCGGTTGGGTCGCGAACCCTCGCTCGCGGCAACAAGGATCGCCTTAGCCCGGCTACGATTCGCAACGTGATGGCCGATTTGGCGGATGCCGGCCTGCTGGAGCAGCCGCATACCTCGGCAGGGCGTGTCCCATCGCCGCAGGGATATCGCTACTACGTAGAGCAGCTCACAGGTAAGGCGCAGATTTCGCAGGCCGATCAGGAGCTGATCACAAACTCATTCACGGGAATTGGCGATCCTCAGGAGTTTCTGGAGCGCACCTCTCACGTGCTGTCGCTGATTTCGCGCGGCGTGGGCGTGGCGATCTCGTCCCGCTCCGGCGAAAAAAATGAGCTGGAGCACGTGTACTTCTCCCGCTTAGCTTCGGGCAAAGTTCTGGCGGTTGTTGTAACAAAATCCGGCGTTGTGCGCGACCGCGTGCTGCGCATGGACCGCGATATCCCTCAAGCAGAGCTTGAGAGCGCAGCCAATTACATCAACGCAAATTTCCAGGGATGGACGATTGAATCGATTCGCTCGGAGTTGGCGCGGCGTTTGGAGCAGGAGCGCAGTGAATACGACCGGCTGATGAGTTCCATCGAGCAGCTTTACCGGGGCGGAGCCTTGCATCCGCAGGATGAGCAAAACACGGTATATGTGGAAGGGGTTTCGAACCTCATTGTCAGCGAGGCCGACCGTGAGCGTCTGCGCGAGATGCTGCGCGTGCTTGAAGAGAAGCAGCGCATCGTCGAGCTTCTGTCGAGCTATGTAGATACTAAGCAGGAAGCGGTGCGGGTCGTCATCGGCTTGGAAGAGCGTCTGCCCGAGATGCGTAATCTCGTGCTCATCGGCGCGCCGGCACGCGTCGGCGAAAACGTAGTCGGATCGCTGGCAGTAATTGGTCCTACGCGCATGGATTACGAGCACACGATTACGGCCGTGTCGTACATCGCACAGCTTTTCGATAAGGTTCTAAACGAGAACCAGTAAAGGGGCGGACAGTCAGTACCGTTCCCGGTAGCGAATGGGTGAGTAACCGAATTCAAGAAGATACAAGTTTTATGGCAATCAAGAACGATCAAGAACAAGCGGTAGAAACGGCGGAGAACGAGCAGCAGAATGGCGTTCATGAATCGCTACCTCCAGCCGATGCGCAGGAGTTAGCGGAGGAATCGAAGGGCGGAGTCTCGCAGCAGGAGTACGAGCGCGTAACCAAAGAACGCGATGCTCTTCTGGATCGCCTCGCGCGTTTGCAGGCTGAGTTCGAAAATGCGCGTAAGCGCTATTTGCGGGAGCAGGGTGAATACCGTGAGTACGCGACGGCGGACGCGGTGAAAACCTTCCTTCCCGTCCTCGACAATTTCAATTTGGCGCTTCGCAGTCAAAAGTCGGAAGCTGCCGATGCGGGACTTCGCTCCGGCATTGAGCTGATCCGCAAGCAGATGGAAGATGCTCTTGCTCGCCTCGGCGTGCAGGCAGTTCCGGCGCAGGGACAGCAATTCGATCCCAGGGTTCACGAAGCCATCGAGATGGTGGAATCCAGCGACCACGCCGACCATGAAATCATCGAAGAGCTACAGCGTGGCTACAAGCTCAAAGACCGACTTCTGCGTCCCGCGATGGTCCGCGTAGCTACGAATCCAACAAAGAAGTAACGGAGAATCGCACTGCCTACTAACGTGAAGCGCGATTATTACGAGGTCCTTGGTGTAAGCCGAACGTGTACGGATCAGGAACTCAAGAGCGCATACCGCAAGCTTGCCATGCAGTATCACCCGGACCGCAATCCGGGCGATCAGGCGGCGGAAGAAAAATTCAAAGAAGCCAGCGAGGCGTACAGCGTTCTCTCGGACGAGAACAAGCGCGCGCAATACGACCGCTTCGGACACGCCGGAGTCGGCGGCGCCGGATTCAGCGGCGGCTTCGATGCGTCTGCGTTCCAGGATCTCAGCGAGATCTTCGGAGACATCTTCGGATTCGGCGACGCATTCGGTGGCGGCGGACGTCGCCGCAGCCGTGCCCAACGCGGCGCCGATCTGCGCGCAGACATCACCATCGAGCTGAAAGATGCGATCTTCGGCAAGACCACAGAAATTCCCGTGCGCAAGTCCGAAGTTTGCGATGCGTGTCAGGGGACCGGCGGCGCGCAAGGCAAACAGCCCACGACGTGCAGCGCCTGCGGCGGCCGCGGGCAGCTTCGCTACCAACAAGGGTTCTTCAGTGTCGCCCGCACCTGCGGCACGTGCGGTGGCACGGGCCAGGTCATCACCGATCCGTGTAAGACGTGTCGCGGCGAAGGACGCGTGATCCGCCAGCACACGATGAAAGTCGAAATCCCCCCCGGAGTCGAAGACGGCACGCGCATTCGCTATCAGGGCGAAGGCGAAGCTGGAGTGTTCGGTGGTCCTCCGGGCGATCTTTACGTTGTGTTGAACGTCAAAGAAGACTCCGCGTTCGCGCGCGACGGCAATGATCTGCACTGCATGGTGTCGATTTCCTTTCCTCAGGCTGCACTGGGCACGGAAGTCTCTGTTCCGACCTTCGAAGGCGAACACAAGCTGAAGATTCCTGCAGGCACACAGAGCGGCCAGCAAATCCCAATTCGGAACAAAGGCATACCCGTCCTGCGCGGGCGCGGACGCGGCGATTTGATCGTCCACGTCGAAGTGCAGATTCCGAAGAAGCTCACGGCGCGCCAGCGCGAACTGCTCGAAGAGCTTGCATCGATTACCGACGTAGATGACAAGCATGACAAAAAGAATTTCTTCGAGCGCATGAAAGCTCGCATCCAGTCCTGATCCGGGAATGACACGACGCCGCTGGATAGCCGACGAAGTCTCCGGCGACGAAGCCATTCTCACCGGCCGCAATGCCGAACATCTAAGCCGTGTCTTGCGCGCCCGCATCGGCCAGCAGTTTGAAATCGCTACCCCCGACGGCGTTCGACTGGGTGAGATTGCCGAAATCCAACCCGAGCGCGTCGTGTTCTCTTTAAGAGATGCACCGGGTGTTCAAAACAGCAGGAACGTGCCCGAAGTCCATCTCTACATTGCCATTTTTAAATTTGATCGCTTCGAGTGGGCTGTCGAGAAGTGTACTGAGTTGGGGGTGAGCACAATTGTCCCCGTGATCGCCGCCAGAACTGATGCACACCTCGCCTCAGCGGCGAAAAAACGCGTAGAGCGCTGGCGACGAATCGCACATGAAGCCTCGCAACAATCGCGTCGGACGGCAATTCCCAAGATTTTCGATCCACAAAAGCTGGACGATGTAATCGCTGCTGGTGCAGGAAAAAGAGTCGTGTTGTCCGAGGCTGAGCGCGAGCAAGGTCTCGTAGCTTTGCTAAAAGACGGGGACGAGGTGTCGCTGGCAATTGGCCCTGAAGGCGGCTGGACCAAGTCGGAGCTGGATTTATTTCAGAAAGGAGCTTGGCTCTCTGCATCGCTCGGTTCAACCATCCTGCGCGCTGAAACAGCGGCGATTGCTGCAGTCGCTCTCGCTCAAGCTGCGGTCAGCCTCTGCACGACCGTACGCGGCGAATGACTCGATTGTGCGCCATCTATGCACTGCGAAGTCCGGCGTACGGATCCGCCTTGCGAATCAGGCAATGGCATTAATACCGGCCCGAAGGGCCTAGTGTGGTTAGCCCGTTCGGCGTTCGCTTAGTACTTCATCAAGCATGCCCGACAGAGAGCTGGCGCGCTCTTCATAGACATTGGCAAACTTTTCGTACTTCTTTTTCAGCAGATGGTATTCGTCCGCAATGTTGAGCGCTGCGAGGACGGCTACGCGGAGCGAGTCGGCGGTCGACGTCTTCTCGGCTACCGCGCGCATTTTGAGATCGACATAATCGGCCAGTTTTTGGATGTAGTCGGCGTCGGTCCCCCGCAGATTGTAGGACTGGTCATAAATATCGACGCGAATGCTTCCGGCGGCAGCCGGAGCCTGGGCTGGCTTGGGCTGTGCCATTACGACGCCTCCGCCAGGGCGTCGATCTGCTTCAGCATCTTCTCCACTCGACCGCGCACCTCTTCGCGTTCGCGACGAAGAGCCACGATCTGCTGGCGCATCGTGTCAACTTCTTCTTCGCGCTCTTCAAGCTGCTCGCGCAGGCGGCTTACATCGCGCTCGGCGATGTTTTTTGCCTCGCGCGCAGCCTTGAGCAACTCGATGGTTTTATAAACCTTTTCTTCAAGTGCGTGGAATTCATCGGTGGAAACGGAAGTCTCGAGCTCGGCGAGCGCCCTTGCAGACATGAACAAACCTCACGAAGAATTTTTATTGGCGCAGCTCGAAGTATATCCCACACCTTTACGTGAAGATGCCTGTGAATCCTGTTGATAACGAGGCAGAAACTCGTTTTTTCTCAAGCGCCAATGAAGTCTGGCCGGGACGAGTGCGTGTTGCAGGTTTCTGGATCGTCTTCCTCGTTTATCCTGTTGCGCTTGAGAGTGGAAGGAACTTTACTGATGCGAACGATTGCCCTACTTCTCCTCGCGACCGCTGTTGCGGCACAAACCCCCGCGTCGGACGCGAAGGCCTATGTGAAATTTGATCAGCCAACGATCGTCCTCAACCACGTGCGCGCGATTGACGGAACCGGAGCGCCGGCGAAACCGGAGCAGATGATCGTCATCGCCAACGGAAAGATTCAGAGCATCGCTGCTGCTGGCTCTCAAATGCCTTCAGGCGCTCAGGTTCTGGACTTGACTGGCGATAGCGTAATGCCGGGCATTGTCGGCATGCACGACCATCTCTACTATCCCGCGCCTGGACGCAACGTCGCGATGTATCCGGAGCACGCCTGGAGCTTTCCCCGGTTGTATCTCGCAGGCGGAGTCACGACGATCCGCACGACTGGATCAGTCGAGCCTTATACCGATTTGGAACTCAAGAAGGACATTGACGCGGGCAAAATGCCCGGGCCTAAGATGCACGTTACTGGTCCTTACCTTGAAGGCCAAGGCGCGTACACACCACAAATGTATGAGCTGCAGGACGCCGAAGACGCGCGGCGTACGGTCGACTACTGGATCGCCGAAGGCGTAGAAAACTTCAAGGCTTACATGAACATTACCCGGGAGGAGCTGCGTACAGCGGCCGAAGAAGCCCACAAGCACAACTTGAAGATCACCGGCCATCTCTGCTCGATCGGCTTCCGCGAGGCGGCCCAAATTGGGATTGATGACCTTGAGCACGGAATCGTCGTCGATTCCGAATTCGCGCCGGGTAAGCAGCCGGACAAATGTCCGCCGCAGAAAGATATTCGCGACACACTGCTCAAGCTGGACATCAACGGTGAGCAGGTTCAGTCGATGATCAAGAACCTTGTCGGGCATCATGTCGCGCTCACTTCCACGCTGCCGGTGTTCGAAGGCTTTGTGCCCGATCGTCCGCCGCTTCGCCAGGCAAACCTGGATGCGATGCTGCCCGAAGCTCGCCAGGCATATCTCGCGGTTCGAGACAACATGCACAAGAATGCTGCTCAGTCACCCTGGCCTGCCCTCTTCAAGAAGGAAATGGATTTTGAGTATGCGTTTGCGAAGGCAGGAGGCTTGCTGCTGGCCGGCTTAGATCCGACAGGTAACGGTGCCGTCGTGGCTGGTTACGGCGACCAGCGCGAGATTGAATTGCTAGTTGAAGCGGGATTTACTCCGCTCGAGGCAATCCATATCGCGACCTACAACGGAGCGAAGTATCTGGGCGAGCTGGACCATATCGGAACGCTTGAGCCGGGCAAGCAGGCGGATATTGTCGTGCTTAAGGGCGATCCGTCTTCGACAATCTCGGATGTTGAGAATGTGGAAACCGTATTCAAAGATGGTGTCGGCTACGATCCGGTAAAGCTAGTGAAGGATGCCAATGGATTTGTCGGATTGAAGTAATTCGACCGTCCGTCATTCCGAAGGCCCTACGTTGGGGTGAGGAATCCCTATCGATCGAGACCAGGCCTTCAGTTTTTTGAAGTTTATAGAGATTTCTCGCTACGCTAGGAATGACAAGACACCGATCAACGCGATTTGCCGGGATTCGCGACGAACTTGTATCCCACTCCGCGCACGGTGAGGAGGTGCTTCGGTTTCGCGGGCACGTCTTCGATGTAGCGCCTAAGTCTCACGATGAAGTTATCGATTGCACGGGTATCGGTGTCTTCGCGCAAACCCCACACGTCTTCGAGAATCGACTTTCGGGAAACGACCTTGCCTTCGTTGCGAATGAGATGTCGTAATAACTCAGCTTCCATGAGGGTGAGCTGAATCGTTTGGTTCTTGAGGTGAAGTTCCAGCGTGTCGAAGCGCAAGCTCTTGCTGTCGAAGGCAAAGACATTCTGGTCGTCGGATTCCGGAGGTACTGTTGCTCCACTTCCCTGTTCCCCACTGGCCCACTGTTTCCGCCGCAATAATCCGCGAAGGCGAGCGACCAGAATGGACAGCTCGAAAGGTTTGGGAAGGTAATCATCCACGCCAGATTCAAACCCTCGGAGGACATCTTCGGGACGTCCACGAGCAGTCAGCATCAGCACAGGAACATACTGTTTGGCATTGCGAAGCTGTGTGACGACTTCAAAGCCATTGATACCCGGCAGCATCACATCGAGCACGACTGCATCAATTCTATTTTGGGACTTCAGCAGCAGCTTGAGTGCAGCCTCGCCGTCGCCGACCACGTCAGCGTCGAGTCCTTCTGCCTCAAGATTGAACTTGAGGCCGCGCGCAAGATGCTCTTCATCCTCTACGATCAGAACTCGACTCATATGGCTCGTGGAAGTTGAATCGTTATCGTGGCGCCCCGGCCTGGGCCTTCGCTCTCGGCGAAAGCATTCCCGCCGTATTTCTTCGCAATGCTGCGGACGATGAACAAGCCCAGCCCGCTGCCTTTGACGCGCGCTACTTCACGATCGGCCACACGATAAAAGCGCTTAAAGACCCGCTTCAGTTCGGCGCGAGGGATTCCAATGCCGTTGTCGCGAATTTTCAGGAAGACGTTCTCACCAGCCAAGAGCTCCACTTGAATATCAACTTTCTTGCCCGAGTACTTAATAGCGTTGTCGAGCACATTGGAAACTGCCGAGCGCAGCTCCTCGCGACTGCCGATCACCTTGGCTGCTCCTTCGCCAGTCTCGTTCAACAGGCGCAATGATTCAGGCGAAAGATGGTGATGCGTGCGCGCCTCGTCAAGACATTCGCGCACGAGCTTTTCCATATCGACAATTTCCTCGAGTTTGTTTCTGTGGTGACCAAGTTCTGCGGCGTGGAGAACCTGCTCGACAGTTCCCAGCAGGCGATCGGAATCAGCCAGCATCACGCGATAGAACTCCTGGCGCTGCGTATCGTCCACTGCGCGGCTCTGCAATGTCTGGAGGTAAAGACGAATTGATGTGAGCGGTGTCTTGAGCTCGTGAGTGACCGCGTGGAGAAAGCTGTCCTGTTGCTCGTTGCGGCGTATTTCCCGAACCAGGAATATCGTGTTCAAGACGAGGCCGGCAATCACGATTCCGAAGAAGATGACGCCAAGGATTAGCGTTCCCAGCTCACGCCAGTTGAGGACGATCCAACTTATATTCAGCGTGACCGCTGCGGCAATCACGCAGGAGCTGAGCGTGATGAAGAACGCAATCGCTTTGCGGCGGCTGGTGATGCGCATAGGTGCAGTGAGGGACTGCTACCTGAGTGTAGCTTAGAGCTTCACGCGGGGTTAACACGAAGGGCACGAGGCCTCACAAAGGTCACAAAGAACGCTCGGCGTACTTCCTGAGAAATTCCTGACCTTCGCGTTAACGCCGGTCTTATGCTCTAGTCTGACCCACCAGCTGAGGCCGATTTCGCGCGCGCCGTCTGAACCCCATCGGAATAGAGCAACCGGTATACGGTGGCATTGCGCATGATGGCCTGCACGTATTCTCGCGTCTCGCTGAACGGGATTGACTCGACGAACTCGTGAATGTCCCGATATGGGCCTTGAGCCTGCCAGGCTTTAACACGATCGGAGCCGGCGTTGTAGGCGGCGAGCGCGTATTCGACTTGGCCGCCGAAACTGTCCACCATGTGCTTGAAGTAGCGGGTCCCGAGCTCAAGATTCACCGTAGGATCGGTGAGCTGTTCCTGGCTGAAGTGCCGCATGCGAACTTCTTTTGCCAACTGCTTGCCGACCGGCGGAAGGAGCTGCATCAAACCCCAGGCATTGGCTCGCGATACGGCCTGTGGATTGAACTCCGACTCCTGCCGAATGAGACTAGCAACAAGGTACGGATCGAGGCCGTTTGCATTGGAATAGCGCTTCAGATCATTCCAGTACGGTTTTGGGAAGAGGATGTTCCATGCCCATTGCGGCATGTCGTCGATCTCGCCGGCGAAGTAGCCCGGGACGGCATGTTTAAGAGACTGTAGAGCTCGGTCGGGATGGTCCGCCTTGAGATAGACGCGTGCAATCTCCGCTTGCGCATAAAGTTTGTCCGACTCCGACTTCAGCTCCTGCACAGCGAAATCAAAGAGCGCTGCGTTGGTGAGCAACTGCGCGCGCGCGACGCGCAAATCGTCTGACGGTGCATCGAACTCGTCTTTGGCCACATCGGGCTGCTCGGGAATTTTGTCGAGCGACGCATCGTGCTTTGATTCATCGAAGCGGAAGCGCAGACGTTCGGCAGCTAGATCCGAGTAGTAGTAGTGGGCAAATCGGCGTTGCAGAAACGTGTAGTAGTCACCCGCTCGGTCGTGGTCGCCATCTTCTTCCGCTAACCGTGCGCGCCAGTAAAGCGTCGCCGGAATCTCCTGCGCGGCGGGATACATCGCGATCTGCTCATCGAGCAGTCGCTTGGCTTCGTCTTTGTTACCCAGGCGCAGATTCAGCCAAGCGGCCTTCCAATGCGAATATGGCGAGTATCTCCCTTTCGGAAACAGCTTGTACTGAGCGCTGTAGAACTCGATTGCTGTTTTGTAGTCGGGGCGCAGCAGATACATGTTGCTCGCCGAGAGCAACGCATCCTGCAGATATGGACTTGCCGGGAATTTCTCCATCATCTGCGAGATGATCTGGCGCTCAGTGTCACCGTCGTCCTTGCTGCGCGCGATCTCGTGCAGATAGTAAAGGCGCTGCGCTTCGTACTCTTCGTTGCTGGCGGGCACTGAGTCGAGCAGGGCCTTGGCTTCGTCGATCTTGTGTGCGCCATACAGCGCGCCTCCGAGTTTTACCGTCAGCTCCTGCTGCAACGATTTCTGACTCATGTCGTTGCGGATGCTGTCGAGGATGGCTCGATACTCGTCGGCTGCCTGATCGTATTTACGACCTTTCATCAACAGATCAGCGCGAATGCGGCGCTGCTCCAGAGTGGGAGTGGAGACCAGACCTTGCGTGCTCACTTTTACAAGTTCAAGCTGCGCGGCAGAGGCCTCCGCGCTGAGCGGCATCTCGGTGTAGAGGTGGTTCCAGATTGAAACTGCTTTAGCAGTCTGTCCGGCGGCGGCATAGGCACGTCCTAGTGCCAGCTCCACATCGGGCTTGTTATCGCGCATTGATTCCAGCAGACGGATGGCTTCGTCGTTCTGATTCGTCGCAAGCAGTGCGTCTGCCCGCATGAGGTTTGCTTGGCGGATGAAGAGCGAATCTGGATATTTTTCTGCGAATCCCAGCAACAGGTTCGCAACCTGGTGCTGATCTTCGGTAGCTGCAGCACATTGTGCGAGGAAGAAATCCGCGTAGTCGGAAAGTTCCGCCCCACGAGCTGCCGCGATCTTCAACTCCTTCTGAGCCTGCGGGTATTCCTTTGCCTGCAAGTGTGCGTAGCCGAGCACAAGATGCGCCAACATACCGCCCTCATCTGCGCGATGCTTTAGCGCATATCGTTCAACTCCTGCGTAAGCCGCAGGCGACGGCAGCTCAAGCAGTTGCTTGGCCATGGGCCGTAGATCGGACGATGCCACGAATGCCCGGCGCAGCTTCTGCCGGTGCGCCGGGGTTACGCGATTCCGGCTGGAGGTCTTCTTTTTTTTCTGCGTGGTTGTGCGCTTGTGCGGCTTCTTCCTTGTGGACTGCGCCTGCACGAAGGCAGGGCTCGCGAAGGAGATCAGCAGACAGAAAGAAACAAAGAAACGAAAAAGCACAGCGGATTGGCGTCCTAAATTCAGCTCACCTATAGATTAAACCGAGATCAGCCGGGAAAGTCGCTTCCGAGAAGCGAACGGTCGTTATCAGCAAGGATTCGGACCACTTCTGAGTCGAAATACTTACCCGAAGCGGCCGGCGTGCCTCCATACCGCTTTTCGTATGTAGCTCGACTCTTCTCGATATCTTCGCGCAAGAGCTTGTATAGAGCGCGATTCTGCTTGCCTTCTGCGACCTTTGCCTGGTTGTACAGTTTGATCTCATCCACTAAAAGCTTGGCAAATCGCTGGGCTTTCTTGTGAATCTCCTGCTCATCTGGAGGGACGTTGCCGAGCGATGGTTCGACAGCGCCCGCAGATGGCGCTCCGGGCATTGGGGCAGCACCCGCGCCTAGGGTTGAACCTTCAGCGCTGCCCTCGCCTCCGAGAGCAGCTTGCTTCTTGCCAGCTTCATGCTCGAGCCACAGACAAGCAAACCGCGTAAGGACCTCGACCGCCGCATAGTCCGGCCCGGCCGAAGCCTTGCTGCCGGAATCGACGTAAAGCACTGCCGCTACCTTTTCCTTCACCACCAGTGGAAAGATCGTGCATGAGTTGTCGTGAGGGGCTCCCTGGTGCTGCGCGAAAGCATCATCAAATTCCGCGATGGAACCTGATTGCCGCGATCGATCGCGGATCGCCCGCGAAGCGAGCCCCTTGGAACCGTCGATCGAGGTTCCGCGAATGTTCTCATCGGCTAATCCGCGCGCCTGCCATCCGGCCAGCGTCGTGCCCCGAACCACGAACAATGCAGCTCGTGCCGCAAACTTCGCGGCGCCTTCGAGCAAAGCTTTCAGAATGTCGGCCTGCGAATGCGCTTCGTGAATGCTGGAAACGACTACTCGCAACACGTCGCTTGATGACTCCCGCTGTGTTGCGGGGCTAGCGCCGTTGCCGGAGGCCGCCAGTAGCGGAGCGATCTCGCGCACGACATCTTCGGCGATCTCGCGGCGCAGGTGCTCGACGTGATCGCCGAGGCGCTTGGAAGCAGCGCGTTCGACCGTGCTTCGGACTTGTTCGAGATCAGCCATGTAAAAGTGTGTAGCGTCAGGCCGGATTATAAGTGAGGCTTTCGGCAGTCGGCTATCGGCTTTCGGCCTGCCAGCATTGTCGTCTCAGATACAGAAAGCGCATTGGCCGAACGCCGACAGCCGATGGCCGAAAGCCCGCTTTCACTCGATCACGACCTTCGCCTGCATATCCTCGTGCCCAGGCCCGCAAATGATGCTGCACTGAACTCCGAATTGTCCTTTTCGTGACGTGTCGAGAGGAATCTCCGCCGGTTTTCCCGGCTGGACCGGCTCGTTGATGCCAAGCTCGGGCACCTGGAATCCATGCTGAACGTCTTGCGTTGAAACGTCGAGCGTCACGTTTGAACCTTGCTTCACGTGAATCACCGCCGGCTCTATCGCGAACTTCTTCATGATGATCCGCACGTGTTGCGGCGGCCCGGAAGGCTTGCTGGTGCAGGAACTTAGGAGCAGCGCCGGAATCAGCGCAAACAGATGAAATCTGGCTTTATCGGGCAACAAAGAATAAGTGATTAAACTAAATCCACGAGGAATGCGTACTTGGATTTAAGATAACAGACTCAATATTTGTGAGTCGTACAGGTATGAACAGTCTGGAAGCACCAAAAATCGCGGAACCACAGACCGAAGAACTGGCGCTGGTAGACGCGGCTCGCCAGGGCGATGTCGGCGCGTTTGAGCAGTTGATCAAACGCTACGACCGGAATGTGTTCCGCATCGCGCAGCACATCACGCAGAACCGCGAGGACGCAGAAGACGTCGTTCAGGACGCCTTTATCAAGGCCTACCAGAACCTGAATCAATTCCAAGGCAATTCCAAGTTCTATACGTGGCTCGTACGCATAGCAGTAAACGAAGCCCTGATGAAGCTGCGCAGGCGAAAGACTAGCAAAACCGTATCGATCGACGAGGATGTGGAAACCGAAGAGGGGAGCATGCCCCGCGAGGTGGCGGACTGGGGTCCGAACCCGGAACAGCTTTACGGTCAATCGGAACTGGGGGACATACTCCAAAGGACAATCCAAGGTCTACCCCAAAGTTTCCGCACCGTTTTCGTGTTGCGGGACATCGAAGGATTATCGACAGAAGAGACGGCAGAGATGTTAAATTTAAGCGTCCCTGCCGTGAAATCGCGGCTTTTGAGAGCGAGGCTCCAACTTCGGGAGCGCCTCAACCGCTACTTCCAAAAAGGTAAAAGGGACGGGGCTAAGCCGCAGTGAAGTGCAAAGACTTCCTTAAAGAACTCAACGAGTACCTGGACGGCAACATCGACGTCCAGCTTAAAACGGAGCTGGAAGAGCACCTCCAGTGGTGCCACAACTGCTTCGTTGTCTGCAACACAACGCAAAAAACTATCGAAATCTACCGAGACAACGAAGTTTATCCCCTCCCAGAACCCATCCGAGATCGACTCCACCAAGCCATCGTAAGCAAATGTAAAAGCAAGCGGGAACAGACTACCTAGCTTTCAGAATTGATGGACCTCCGGCCGCCCTCGGCCGGGTGTTTATACAGTTTCCTAATACTCCATAAAACCAAAACCCGCGCGGGGGCGCGCGTCGGTCCCGGTTTGGTTTACTGCGGCACCGCGCAATTAGGCGATAAACTGTGGCTCAAAAGGCCTTTCACGAAGGCACTCTGGTACGGTGATGCGCAGGATCTTTGCCTTACTCCCGTTGTTGTGGTTCGCGACCGTAATCTGTGCATGCACCGATTCCGCTCCACAGCCCAAGGTTCCGATTCCCGAAAGCGGATATCTCTCTGCTCACGAATACACGAATGTTTTTTTTGGCTTCACGATTCAACTGCCCAAATCGGGCAATTTTCAAATCCGCGACTTCAGCCAGAAGAACAACACCCGAATCCAGCATTACCTGCTGAGCGAATCGTCCACGCAGAAGGACTTCGTACAGTGGAACATTACGGCTACGCAGGTATTCAAAGATCCCGATCAGGAAGCAGAAAAGGCGGTCATGTTCCGAGACATGGCGAAGCAGGACGGTCCCCAGGCGTTGAGCATTGGTCGCCATTTTTTTTGGAAGAGCGAGGCTGAGAAGACTGACGTCAAGCCGAAGCTCTATCAGATGCGCTATGCGACTGGGATCAGGGGATACGTTCTTCAGTTTTCGGTGTACTCGTACAGCGGAAAGTTGAAGGAAGAGCTTCGCCAGAACATCGAGTCGATCAAGTTCTTCGATCCGGCGAGCGTCAAGCAGGAGCTCGCGAAAGATGCTCAGCCATATCTGCCTGAAGCAGCGCGCTGGTGGCTGACAAACGCTCCACAGCTTGACCTCGCCAGGCTCGACAATGGGATGCTGTCTGGCACAACCTACGTTAATTCCACTTTGGGATTCTCCTATTCATTTCCCAATGCCTGGCGGATTGCCATCGGAGATCCGAGCGACCCTAAACGCCAGCATGGCACCCCTTCAGCGTCCATGGGCGCTCCGCAAAATTTCTCCGAAGAATGCATTCGCGTCCTTGCTTCAGCAGTTCAAAATTACGGAGATGGACAGTCTGGATTTAGTCCCCGCATCGTGATCGCCGCTGCCGACCCGGCCTGCTACGCCCCAGGCGAGAAGTTTCCCGAATCGGCCTTAGACCGAACCGCACTGCAATCTTTTGGTGCAGTTTTGATTCGAGCCTTTGCCGGCAGCCCGCTCATGGGACGCACAGCAAATACGGTGCGGGCCGCAGAAATCGGAAGTCATCTCTTCTTCCAGATTCCCAGTTCGACCTCCGCCCCGATCGCTGGATCCGCGCTGCGGCGAAAGATTCACATGCTTTTCGTACTCACGAATATCCAGAACTACTGGGTCATCTGGCTCCTCGAAAGCGACACCGAATCGGAACTCGGCAATTTGCTGAAAACATCGATCTCATTCGATTCAGCGCCACGTCGCAACACGATGCCTTAATAGCCGCAAGCTCACAATTAAAATCAAGGCTTTTGCTTTACTGAGAACTAAAAACGGGAAATCGATTCCGCCGCAACGTAATCGTAAACCTTGCGATTCGCTGCGACGCACCGAGCTACGAAAGCGGAGTCGCTCATCAAAAGATCAAGAGACGGGCCGACTTCCCTTCTTCAACTCATCAGCCAGGAGAATCGCCTCGCTGATCTCCTTCATTGACTTGCGACGCTGACGTGCTTGTTTCTGGATCGTGGCATACGCCTCTTCTTCAGTGATTCCAAGTTCGCGCTGCATGATCCCTTTTGCGCGCTCGATGAGTTTTCTCGTTGCAAGCTTGTCGGAGAGTTGCGTGACTTCGTTCTCCAGACGCGCCATTTCGATGGCGGCACCGACGAGATGACCAATCGTGGAAATCGCTTTCACCTCTCGTGCTGTGTAGACGTGCGGCTCGCGATGCTGCACGTTGATCACGCTCACCACACGTCCACGGGAGACGATCGGCACCGAGAGCATCGCCTCATATGTGTCTTCCGGTAGCTCAGTAAAGACCTTGAAGCGCGCATCCTTCGATGCATTTTCTGACAGGCTCACGATCTCGCGATTCGCTGCAACCCATCCCGTGATTCCCTGCCCTACTTGCATGGTCAGTCGATCGAGAACTTCGGGGTGGGGATTCTTGGATGCGCGAAGCACGAGCTCGTCATCTTCGAGAACAAAAATAAAGCAAGAATCGCAGCTCACAAGATCGGCCACGAACTCCAGGATTTCATCGAGAACTTCGTGCAGAGGATCGGCTGCGGCAATGCGACTACCTAGAGTATGAAGAAAATCAAGAGCAGGACTAAGGTTTAGGTTATCCATATCGAATTGTAGTCAGCCAGCAGCACAGACGAAGATGAATTTTCTGTATCGATGAGATAAGAAGATTCATTGAATCGTTTTACTGAAAGTTCACGAAAGCCAGGACGGATTTGGGATTCCCAAATCTGTCCTGGCGAGAGGGCAACTACTTCCCGCTGGTAAGTGAGGCTACTTGCGGAGAGCTTTTCACGCTCGCCGTTTCAACGGCGCGGGACGAACCGAAGTAAACCGCCATCTCCGAGGCAAAGCATAGTGAGCGCACATCCCATCCCATCTCGTTCTGTTCGAGTTGGAGTGAGCTGGTTTTGCAGTCCGCGCTCTGTATATACCTGGCAACGGCCATGATAGAAGGACCACTTCCGGATTCGGAACTCACGAGCACATAAGGCACAGGCCCGCTGTGGAGCGCAACCTGATACGTTCCCGGCGGAAGCACGCCGGTGCGCCAGCGCGTTTCGTGCGTGACGGTGAACTTGCCAAATGCTTCCTGAGACACCCCCGGTAGAGCAAGGGCAAGCAAAAGAAACAGACCAATACCTGTGGTTTTCACAAATTTCATTCCAATCTCCTGTCGTGACGCGGTGATGAGCACACAAATCCTGTGGACCATGTGCTCGGATGTGCACTCCAGCCAGTTGCGCGTTACGGCTCAGCTCGGAGAAGAATTGCCGCTACGTGCCGGAGAGCGATGACTAACGTTCCGAACTGGGAAACAGAATGCGGAACGTCGCGATCGGGAGATCAGCCTGGATGGATGCGAGCCAACTACAAGGAGTCTCGCTGATCAAGAACTTACATTGCGAACGCGCAGAATGCCAATCGAAAGAAATGATGGGACCGATAAATCGCAGCTGGTTGCAGATGGGCATACAATGAAGCGAGTCGGTCGGAGTCGCGGCCCATGTCTGTTCTTTCGCTCTCGCCCTATCGTGTAGTCCTTCGGCTGATGTTGCCCATAGTTGTCCTGGTTCTTACCAGTGTCTGCGCCGCGCAGAGTCCGCCTTCGCCGGAAAGCCGAAATATCAGCGTCAATCCGACTCCGCAAAGATTATTGGACATTCTGTTGTGGGCGCCCACAATGCGCCACAATGCGCTGCAGGCCGATCCCAGAACGGTAGTCGCTTTCGTTCGCCCCTGGCTGGTAAGTTCGCGCTTATTCGATCTGATGTCGAAGGAGGCAATTGCGCACCCGACTGCATCGCATCCTAAGAACTACAGACTCACTCCCGATCCGTTTAACTGGCCGCTCGCCAGCACCTCTCCCGAGGAGGACAACTACGCGTACTTTCCTGATTTGCCGCACGTCGGCTTTCGTAGCACCGCCGAGCGTCTGGCGGATACAAATTCCGTAGCACATCGACCATCGTCCGTTCCGGCTAAGCTTGACGTGACGCGCATTGGGGAGCGCGATATCGGTGAGGGCGTCAATTTCTTTTCCATTGAAAAAGAAGTCGCGCTCGGACGCGAACTGTCGATGGAAGTCGAGCAAAGCACCCGTCTACTCACTGATCCAGTGGTGAATGAATACATCAACCGTACCGGACAGATCCTTGTTCGTCACTCCGACTGCAAAGTTTCATTCATCATCAAAGTCATTGATGATGATGAAGTGAACGCCTTCGCTTTGCCAGGCGGCTTCTTCTACATAAATACCGGCGCGATCCTCGCTGCAGATGACGAAGCGGAACTTGCGGGTGTGATGGCTCACGAGATCGCACACGTGTGCGCAAGGCACGCAACCCGAAATCTCACCAAGAGCGAAATCACTCAGTACGCTTCGCTGCCGCTGATCTTTTTCGGCGGACCTGTAGGTTATGCGGTTCGCCAAGTAGCCAGCCTCGCCATGCCGATGTCATTTCTGAAGTTCAGCCGCGATGCCGAGCGCGAAGCCGACATGCTCGGCATTGAGTATCAGTACGCTGCCGGATACGATCCGACGGCCTTCGTCGATTTCTTCGAGAAGCTCGAAGGCGAGGAGAAGGAGTCGCACAACTTCATCGCTCGCGCGTTCATGACGCATCCTATGACGGAGGACCGGGTACGTCGAGCTGAAGCAGAGTTGGAGATGCTCCCAGATCGGGAAAGCTACATTACCGATACCAGCGAGTTCGACGAAGTTCGCGACCGTGTCTCTAGACTGACTCACGGCCGCGCATTCCACGGCGGCACGCGCCCACACCCGACACTGCGACGTCGGAATGGTATGCAGGACTAGTTTGCTTCTGGTCAAGGTTCGGCATTCGTCTCAGAACAGCTCGATCTGCACGGGGAAGCGCGGGTGCCCTCGCGAGCTTCTGATCGCATGCGATTCGCGTATCCTATCGCCGTGTGATTCTGCTGGTCAGCGAAACTATCGACCAGAGCAGTCAGACATCGCGCGATGAAGCTCTTCGCCTTATCAGCGACACGAATACGCTGATTTACAGCTTCGCCTTTTCCAGTACGGGATCTGCGGTGTCCCACGAAGCGTCAGACTTTCATCATCCGGATCAACCAGCCCCCGAGCATGGCTGTTTCAGTCGAGATGGAGCCGATCCGGAGTACGAAGGATAGCAAACAGGTCCTCGATTGCATCAGCATGCTTGACCCGCCTCGTCGGTTCGCCACTATGACCTTTATCACGGCACGCAAGGCATTGTGCAGCGATACCGCGGCTCTGAAGCTTCGAAGCTGAATCTCCAACTACTCCGGATTCATCTTGTTTATAGTTCATACCTAAACATGCCATCACGCAAGCAATTCATCGCCTTCATCGCAATCATTCAATCGATCCTGTTCTTAGGGCATTGGACGCTCTACGAGACTTGGACATTCTCATCGGGAAGTCTGCCAGGCTTGGCCATCAAAGTAGTTCTAGGAATTCTGTCGGTTAGCTTTATCGGCAGCTCCCTTCTGGCTTTTCGCTACACCAACGCCATTGTGCGCATGGTGTACAAAACGGCTGCCATCTGGCTTGGGCTGCTGAGTTTTCTGTTTCTGGCGGCGATTGCCTCATGGATTGTGTTCGCATTCACGCGGATAGTCGGGCTGGCAGTTCAGTTCCATCGCATCGTCGAGGTGCTGTTTGGAATTGCGCTGACGGTCGGTATTTACGGCCTGCTCAACGCAAGCTGTACGCGGATCACGCGCGCTACCATCCGGCTGGCGAACTTGCCTGAGTCCTGGCGGGGGAGAAAGGCTGCATTGATTAGCGATCTCCATCTTGGGCACGTGCGCAATGGCAGCTTCCTGCGGCGCATGGTAATGAAGATTCTCAAGGAAGAGCCGGACGCGATCTTTATTGCCGGCGATCTGTATGACGGCACGGCGATTGACGCGCATCGCGCGGCCGAGCCGTTGAAGCAGCTTGGTGCGGCGCCGCACGGTGTGTACTTTGTTGCCGGAAATCACGAGCAGTTTGGCGATGACACCAAGTATCTGGATGCCGTTGCGGCGGCCGGCGTGCGCGTGCTCAGCAACGAGAAGGTGGAAGTGGACGGGCTGCAGATCGTCGGAGTTCCATATCGGAACGCGACTCACGAGACTGGGCTCGCTTCGGCACTGCACGAGATCGGGCTGGATCGCGATCGCGCCAGCATTCTGCTCGTGCACGCGCCTGATCATCCGGAGGTCGCCGAGGCCGCAGGAGTTTCGCTGCAGCTCTCGGGACATACGCATCTTGGCCAATTCGTTCCCTGGAGCTGGCTGGCGCGTCGCGTGTATCGGCAGTTCGTGTATGGCTTGTCCCAAATCGGGAAAATGCAGGTATTTACCTCCAGCGGCGCCGGAACCTGGGGGCCGCCGCTGCGGCTCGGCTCAAATCCCGAGATTGTGATGCTGGAGTTTGAATGAGTTTGTTTGTGCCCACGCGCCTTCTGGACGGCGAACACGAAGGTCACGAAGCGAAAATAGGAGGTCACGAAGAGGATTCTTTGTGACCTCATGTGTTGCCTGCGTGGGGCTTCGTCTTCGCCGTTCAGCCGGGCGCATTTCATTGAAATTGAGGAGCTTATTAACTCAAATTTTTTTGTTGACATATATTCCTATATAGGAATATATTCTGATTCGTGGCAAGAGCAGCAACAACTTCCGATCCGTTCAACGCAGTGGCCGAGCCGCGGCGGCGGCAGATCCTCGAGTACTTGGCGAATGAGGAGCGCGAGGTCGGCCAGATCGTCGTTGCACTGCGCATCGAGCAGCCTTCAGTTTCGAAGCACCTTAAGGTGCTGCACAAAGTCGGGTTAGTCCGCGTGCGACGCAATGGACGCCACATGCTCTACACAACCAATGCCAACGCGCTGCGTCCGCTGCACGAGTGGACTGGATTTTTCGAGAAGCTCTGGACCGATCAGCTCGGTCGCATCAAGGAACGCGCCGAGCAGAAGGAGCTGGAGAAGCTCTACATCAAGGAATCGAAAGAGAAAGAGGAGAAGGAGTGAACCATGATTGCTACTGAAACCGCGCTGGATAATTTGACCCTCAACATACAAACCGAGATTCACGTCAGAGCCTCACTGGAGACGACCTTCGAAGCGCTGCTCGAAGAGCTGTCGACGTCGCTCATCAACGGCCAAGGCGTGCCGATGGCTATGAGGCTGGAGCCCTGGCCCGGCGGACGCTGGTATCGCGACCTCGGCGAGAACAACGGCCACTGGTGGGGAAACGTGCAGGCGATCAAACGTCCGACGCTGCTCGAGATCTCTGGGCCGCTGTTCATGTCGTATCCGGTTACGAACAACCTGCAGTACCGCTTGAGCGAAGAGAAAGACGGAACCCTCATCACCTTCCATCACACCGCGATGGGACTGATCGCCGAGGACCATCGCAAAGGCGTGACCGGAGGCTGGGCGCAGATTCACGAACGCGTGAAAAAGCACGCGGAGTCGCTGTCGGCGAAAGCGGCGAAACAGGGAACAGGTTATAGAGGCTAGGGGGACAGGCTGGTGGCTACCGGCTACCGCGTGAAATAGGAGATAACGACTATGTGTTCGGCATATTTGACGGCGATATTGGGAGCAGCTGCCAGCCCAACCGCGAGCGGAGCAGGAGCGCTCGCGGTATTCCGAGGATGTGGATCTGAGAAGCCAATGGCTGAGCCGCCAACTGCAACATTCCAGGAATGGATCGCCGCGATAGAAGCTTCAGTACCATCCCCGCTCGCCGGGATGGGGCTGATGTTGAAACCCGAAGACGAACAGTGACACGCGCCTGTTATTTCGAGCGATACCGAGTTGTACAAAGAGAACGTCGCTACGCTCGCGACGTATTACTTCCTTAGTAATCGGGAGACCGCGCATTTTGGTCGCATTTGTGCGTGTCTTGCGCTATTTTCCGCGTTAGCGCATGCAGAAGATTGGACGTTACGAGATCGTCGGCGAATTAGGACGCGGAGCGATGGGCGTAGTCTATCGCGCGATTGATCCTAATATCGGCCGCATGGTTGCTCTCAAGACAACGCGGCTCGATGTCGATCACATCGACCGCGACGAGCTGCTGCGTCGTTTTCGCAACGAAGCGCACGCAGCCGGCCAGATGAATCATCCCAACATTGTCACCGTCCATGATGCCGACGAATGCGACGGTCTCTTCTACATTGCGATGGAATATCTTGAGGGCGAGACGTTGCAGTCGTTAATGGCGGAACAACATCCCCTTTCCACAAAACACATTGTTGAGATCGCCGAGCAGGTCGCCGCAGGACTCGATTATGCGCACGCGATGAGTGTCGTGCACCGCGACATCAAGCCAGCCAACATCATGATCACTCGCCAGAACGTCGCGAAGATCATGGATTTTGGTATCTCGAAATCTGTCGGCACACTCACGCGCAGCGGGCAGGTCTTCGGCACTCCTTATTACATGTCCCCAGAACAGGTGATGGGCCATGGCGTGGATGGCCGTTCCGACCTCTTCAGCTTCGGCGTTGTCCTGTACGAGATGGCAACGGGAGCGCGTCCATTCGGCGGCGATACTATCGCAACGGTTATTTACAAAATCATCAACGAGACACCGCCTTCTCCATCGGAGCTGCAAGCAGCTGTAGATCCCGGACTGAGTGCCGTAATCACCCGCTGTTTGGAAAAACGAGCTGAGGACCGCTACCAGACCGGAGCCGACCTTGCGGCCGATCTGAAAACGTTCCCAAATCTGCACTCGACCAAACGTTCGACGACTGTTTCTCAGTCGACTGGTTCGCTTCAGCGAACGCAGGCAATCGGACTCGCGGGAGCTGCCGCGAGTGCGGTAGCGCGAGCTGCTCCCGAAGTTGCGCCAGCCAGAACGAAATCGACCACGGCGAACCAAATCGAGCCTGTCAATGAAGATCCCAAAAATTGGTTTAGAAGAAAAGAACGGGCCATTTGGATATCAGCAGTCCTGGTTTTCCTGGTGTTTGCTGCTCTTGGCAGAGTTCTGCGTCTCCGCGGTTCGCATCAGCATGTACAAGAAGGAGCTTCCATCGTCGTGAATGTTCCGGCAAACCTGGCAAAGCATGAGCGGCGCGCAGTCGCCGAAAAAGGCGAGACTGAGCACATGCGCGAGCCCAGCCGCCGTCCCTCACCTTCGGCAATCATTCCCGAAAAGGAACAGACTCCTTCCGCCCAAAGAAGAGTCTCGGTTTCCTTCACGTCCACTCCTGCAGGCGCATCGATTCGATTAGATGGTCAATCCGATCCCGCCTGGGTTACTCCCTACACCATCGCCGACATAGCTCCGGGAACACATCAGGTGGTGTTCTACAAACCAGGCTATTCACCCGAGTTCAGGGAAGTAGACGTCGGGACAAGAGACGCGTCTTACGGAGTAGACCTGCTTCCCAAGTGAGTTCCGCGGCTTATCGCTGAGGCGCTTGAGTGCGGTTCGGAATACTCAGGTTGTCTAGAACCGGCCGACCGGACGCGTACTGGCGCGCCACGTCCATCGCCATCTGATCGTCTTGTGCAGTATCGACCGATCCGGATAAATGCACTCCATCCGGCGCGACTTGAACATTCACGTTTGCGAGCCGCGGAATGCTGTGCACTGCTTGCTCAACTTCGCTCTGCTCAGCCGGCGGAGTTGACTCCGTATTACTACTCGGGGCAGAGGCTGCGACCTGCGCTCCGGAATTTATAGCGGCAATCGTGAGGTGGTCGAGCAAACGGCCGCTCCCTACTAGTGGCTGAACCGCGCTCTCCACTGAGTCAAGGTCCACCGTCGATCCCACAGTGCCCGTGAGCAAAATCTGCCCATTGTTTTCTGTAACGCAAACCGTCGAACCGGGAGAAACAGTCGTTGAAGCATTCGTGGACACTGGAGGATTTGTGCTCGCCGGAGGATTCGTGTTCGCCGCTGGATTCGCACTTGAAGTACTCGCAGAATCCTGCGGCATATTATTCGGAGCAGACGGAGCGCCATTCGTTCTGACCGCGAGTTGATCAGTGACAACAGCCGATGCATTTGCCAACTGATGAGCGAACCGGCGTATGAGATCAGCGCTCGGTTGCGATGATACTTGCCCGGTCAGCAGCACCTGGCTTGCGCTGGAAAGATTCACACACGCATTCGAACCAGGATCGAGAGCGCTGACCATCGGCTCTGAATCGCTGTTGGGGAGAGCTTGTTGCGAATACATTGGAGGCTGGGCCGGCGAGTCAGGCGGTGGTGCGTATGCAGTTTCCGGATTGTTGTCTTTTCCGCCTGAACCGTGGATCAGATCAGAAACTCCTCCGATCGCTGCTGATGTTGCGGCGCTGGCGGCATCCCCGACGAGATTCGACGCGAGTTGGTCAACAACCGAGTAGCCGTTTGCCGCTCCCATCGCAAGCTGCAACAGCCGTTGACGCCAGGATGGCGTCGGCGCCGATCCGCGAAGCAAGATCTGGTTGCCGCCATCCACTAAGACACGCACATCGCTGTTGGGCAGTTGCGAGTAGATCGCGCGGCTGACATTGCGCTGCGCCAGCAACAGCCCTGGTGTCGCGCTTCTCGAAACGGGAATGCGAGGAACATACACATATCGCCGCTCCGGTGCGTGGGCGATACTGGCCCGCTCAGCGCGCGCCTCGTGCTCGATGTGCCGATTCATATCTCGAGCTTCTGTTTTTTCAGCTCGTTCCGCCTCTTTGCGATCGTACTTCTCGTCCTTCTTCCGTTCGGCCGCAACGCGTTTCTCTTCTTCGTTCTGCTCCCGCTTACGTTCGTTGGCAGCTCGCTTTTCTTCTTCCTTGTATTGTTTCCGCTGCTCTTCCGCCCGCTTCTTGTCGAGATGCTTCTCCTCTTTGCGCTCTCGGTCGCGCTCCTTCTTCTCTTCTTTCTCCAGCTTCTTACGATCTTTCTTCGAGAGCTTTACGTTGGGCTGACTCGCCGCCTGATTCTGATGATCTTGTGAGTCTTGGTACGCCTGCTGTCCGGGCAAATACGCGACCAGTGCAAGCACAAAAGCCGCAATAGCAACTTGCCTCTTCATGCATTTACCTCCCTGCCGATGAAGCAGCTACACACAAATGCCGCAAATTCTCGATCTTATTTGGTAGTGGTTGTTTGGATGTTGCTGCGCGGCAGCAGTTTTGCCTTTGGTAACAGAAAACGAGAGTTGCACGCGCGCATTATTCCTCACGCGACGGGGATTCTTAAATTGGAGTATCCATAGGCTGCTACAGGGATGACGGCGCAGACAGAAATCGTCTGACAAACTCGCCTGGTGTACAGAGGTACACATTGCAAGTACCTCGCCTGGGTTTGAAATGTTTTAGGTTGCCGGTAATCAAAGCATCGGCGTTACCGGCAACCGCAACTTCGATGAATGGTAGATCGGAAGGGTCGGGAAGCACGATCCCGATATCCTTGGCGCTGATGTGTTCTCCATTGAATTCAAAAAACTCCAACAACCTATCAACGCTCGCAGGCTTAAAACCAAAGAGTGGTCGGCTCAGCACTTCTCGATACTCGCTCAGAATTCTGTCATCATGGAGCACCGTCAGGTTTCTGCTGACAGCGCCATCCACAACGCGGCCTGGGGAACCGTGAGGGTTGAGCACGCCTGACACCAGTACATTGGTGTCAACGACGACCCTCATTTTGCTTTTCGCTTGGAGCGCACCGCGCGAATCTCAGCATCGATCGCTGAAGGCGAGAGTTTTTCAAGACCCTTTTGTGCTGCTAATCGCCGCATGCGAGATAGGGCACGCTGAGCCTTTGCTTGTCGGATCGCCTGTGCAGTCTCCTCGAGTTCGTCTTCCTCAACGCCGAGAAGGATAGCAATGGGCTTGCCATTTGCGGTAAGAACGAGGTCATCTTTCTTTGCGAGTTCGCGTACAAATCCAGGCCGATTGCGCAGTTCGCGAGTGCTGAGAAATTTCATGTGATAGCCCGATTCAAAGCGTAGCCGAGATCGCTACAATATCGCTACAGAACCTTGAAGTCAAATTCCTAATTTCCCTGCAGTGCCTTCAGCTTATCTTTCGCATTTTGGTTCTTAGGATCGAGTTCCGTTGCTTTGCGGTAGTTGTCGATGGCTAGCTGCTTCTGGCCGCTTTTCTCGTAGGCTTCTGCGAGGCTGTCATAGACGTTTCCTGATTTGGGATACTCTTCGACGTTTAGCTTGAAGATCGTAATCGCATCGGCGGTGCGATCGTTTCGGAGCAGCATGTATCCGAGGTTGTTGAGGGCTCCTTCGCCGAAGTTGTAGCCGTCGGGATCGCTGCGTTTGAGGTCGCGGTATTGCGCTACTGCCGCATCTACTCCGTGCTGGACCAGAGTGTCGCCGAGCGTGCTTACCAGTGAGCGCTTCGGCGGCGCCGGTTCCTTTCCGTAGAGGATGGCGCGAATTCCCTTCGACATCTCATTGAGATTCGTGCCCGGCGTGTTGTTGAAGATCACGATGAGATCGTGATCGCTTACGAGGCGCTCTTCGAGAGTGTTGAAGCCGTTGATGCCGCCGCCGTGTTCGATGACGGTTTGTCCGGCGGCGGGATCCGCTGGAGGCAAAGTATCGATTATCCAACCAAATCCATAGTGCTGCAGCCCTGGCGTGAAGATCTCTTGTTTCAAGTTCGCGGGCAGGAGTTTGTCCGTGTAGAGCGCCTGATCCCATTTGTAGAGATCCTCCACAGTCGAGTACAGCGACCCGGCGGCGTACGGCAGCGACATATCGAGAAACGGCGCGTTGTCCACTTCTCCCAAGCCCCGCTCGTAGCCGGTGGCGCGCTTGGGCAGAAGCTTGTCGAAGTGATCGTAACCGGTGTCGTTCATGCCGAGCGGGCTAAAGATGTTCTCCTTCAGCAGGTCTTCGTACTTCTTGCCAGTTACATGCTCGAGGATTGCGCCGAGGATGAAGTATCCCGAATTGTCGTAATGAAACTTCGAACCGGGCTCAAACTGCAGATCGCCGCTGCAGAACTTCTTAACGAAATCGTCCACAGGGTAGTAAATGCGCGAGACCTCAGGAAAGAACTTGGGATCATCGGTATAGCTGGGAATGCCGGAGGTGTGATTCAGAAGGTTATGGATCGAAACTTTCGAGCCGGTGTCTTTGCGGTAATAGGGGAGATAGTCGGGAATGTGCCCGTCAAGCTTGATCGTCCCTTTCGCAACCTGCTGCATGACCAGCATGGAGGTGAACTGCTTGGTGATCGATCCAATTCGGAACTTCACGTCGGGAGTGTTGGGAATATTCCACTCGCGATTCGCCAGGCCGTATCCCTTTTTGAAAATCACATGGTTGTGCTCTGATACGAGCACCGTTCCGGTGAAGCCAGTGCGATCGGCGTATTGGGAGACAAGTTGATCGATCTTCGTCGCTTCCGGGGCGGAATCGGCGCTATAACAGGCAACAGCAAAAGAGAGTAAGGCAACACTGAGAATGCGGCAAAAAAGGCGTTTCATGATGAGTCCCGAAGCGATGTTGCTTTCGTGCGAGCAGCATTGTAGTCGCGAGTTTGGTGTGATCGCGCATCCCAACAGGCGTTGACTCCGAACCATAATCAAAATGAATGGGCTACCTTTTGGGCAAATCCAGCAGCACCAGATCGGATCGCTGCTGCATTCGCTCGAGCACAATTTCATGACCATCGGGCGAGATATCGAAATCGCGGATGTCGAAGTCGGGAGTGAAGTTCGTTAACTGTCGCTCTACCCCGGTCTTCAGATCGACGAGGAACAGATTCTTGTGTTGAATTTCTCCGCGCAGGAACACAAGTGCTTTTCCTCCCCGCAAGAATGTCAAATGCCGAGCTCCGCGGGTCAGCGTGAGTGCCGGCAACTGGTATGGTTTGCCTTCAGAAGTAACGGCTTCCACTGAAAACGTAGTGCCGACGTCTGATCCGGAGTAAACGACGAAGCTGCCGTCAGGAGACCAAACCGGATCGAGCGAATACTTATTAACGAAAGCAACCGGAGATCGACCGTCCAATCGAATACGGAAAAGATGCGGCACGCCGTGATCGCTTGCGGCGCAGATGATCGATTCGTTATCGGGTGACCATGCGGGATCGCCTTCGAGGTCTAGCGAACTCGTGACGATGTGCGCGTTCGTACCGTCGGTCTGCATTGCATAGAGCAACGCTCGTCCATTTTGTCGGACAGAGAATGCGACTTGGCGGCCGTCGTGTGAAATTGTCGGACTCCCGATCATCTGCGCGCCTTGAGCGCTCCACAATTCCGTTCCTGCTCCATCGGCGAGCTTCCAAATGCTCTCGCGATCGGTGCTGGTCGAGGCGTAAAGAAGATAATTTGAGGCTAAGCGTGGAGAGAAGCCCGTGTTCGTTGTAAGTGGGATTGGGACTGGCGGAGTGGTCTTCAGCGAATCGTCAAGCCCGAGTCGGAAAAGTGTCCGCTTTGGCGTTGCTAGCGTGAGCACCACCCGGCGGCCGTCCGCGCTGGCGGCCAGCGATGTATATCGTTCTAGAGCAGAGGTCAGTCGATGCGGAATCCGGCGCTCCACGTCGATGCTGTAGAGCCAAGGTCCCGCGCCGTTGGGATCCGATGCGAGATACATCAGAGTCCGTCGATCGACGAACACCGGATACGTAACATTTCTATTATGGGAAGTGATCCGCTCAGGTGTTCCGCCTTGAGGGCGAACGCGCCAGATATCGAGTTTGTCAGGCAGCGTGCCCTCGACGAAGTAGATGAACTTGGAATCGGGTGACCACAATGGGAAATGAGAATGCATACCAGCGGGCGCGGTGAGTATCGGTTCTGCCTGGGGCTCGACGGTGCCGCCGGTCACGAAGAGCGGATCTCCTGTTCCCGCCGTGTGATAGGCGAGGTGCGAGCCATCGTGTGACCAGTCGAACTCGGCAGCGCCTTTCAGATATGGTCTTGGGGGCCCACCTAGCGTCGGCACGGCCCAGATGTCGATATCGGCTTCGCCTGATTTGCCCTGCCGGCGAGCCCAGAAGGTGACCATGGATCCGTCGCGGGAGAATCCGAGAGTACGAAGCAGGGGATTTGCAATTTCCGGCGCGTTACCGCGAGTGAGGTTGTGGAACTCACCCGATCCTACCTGGGTGACCCAAAGATCGATCGGCCCATCGCGATCTGACAAGAAAGCTACGAACTGGCCATCTCGAGATACGGCTGCTTCCTGCTCGATTCCGGCAGAGTCGGCAATCGTCAAAGAGCGGGCATTCGCGATCGGACTGCGCCAGAAGTATTCCGTCTGTTCCAGCCAGAGGACGATCGCGAGCGCGACTGCGAGGATTACCCCAGCAAACGATAAGATAAGCTTCCATTTTGAGATGGATGGAAATCCAGCTCGCGCAGGAGATTGCGGGGAAAATTCCGCGTCAAGTACTTCGGATCGAACGTCAGAAACCCTGCCGCCATCCTCCAGATGCGCCCGCTGACGAACCCACGCGTCTAGCTCCGCGCGCGAACTGTAAACCGATCCCATGCGTTCGTGCAGATGACGATGGACCGGCATGCCCTCGCGCTTTTCCCAGCGTTGAACCGTAGTTACGTCGCGATTGAGATAAGCGGCGATCTCCTTCCAGGAATCCAAGCGGTCCTCGGATTGCCGTGCAGATTGTGTCGCGCTGGAAGAAGGTTCGTCCACGTGCGCTCTCCTGGTTCGCCGTGCATTGTTGGTGAGGAAAGAGGCAGAAATTGTACCCCGATCCTGACCGCAAAGCACTGCATTCCGCTGCAAGTCACGGCACAGCCCCGATTCGGCACCTTACCGTTTGAACATCACCGTTGAATATCCGATCTTCTCCACCGCGTCTCCGATTCAGAGACGCCAAAAAGAAGAACTCGGGAGATTCTGGATATGAGACGGAAACTAAGCTGGTTTGCATTACTCTGTGCCGCGATCATCTTTTCCAGAGCTGTGCAGGCCGAGACGTGGCATGCACTCGCCGGAGCGCAGAGTCCGGATAGCGCAGTGCAGGTAATTGCCTTTCTTCCTAACGAAATGTGGATCCACGCCGGCGACAGCATCACCTGGACCTTCGCCGTACCTGAACCGCACACCGCAACTTTTCTCACCCCAGGACAGGTGCGGCCCACCTTCACGGCAGGCTGTCCGGGTACGACTGCAGATGGAGGGCCTTTCGACAATTCATCGTGCGTAAACAGCGGCCGAATCACCACGGTCGGAACCACCTACACTGTTGCATTTCCGAAATCGGGGAACTACCGGCTGGTTTGCCTGGTTCACGCGAACATGACCGCAACGATTCATGTCCTGGATGCTTCCATATCGCTTCCTCACGATCAGGACTTCTACAACTCTGAGGGCGCGAGGCAAGCGCGTAGGTTGCTCTTGGATCACGATGGCGGACCGCGTGGAGCGAGGGACGATGCTCACGGTGAGGCAGAGGAGGCAATTGGTCATGCGCACCATCACATGGTCGTGACAGGAACCGGTGAAGTGGTGTCGACCACCGGCGGAATAAATTCGGTTTCAGTAATGCGCTTCATGCAGCCGAGCATCACCATCCATGCCGGCGAGACGGTCGAATGGGACAGCCGCGACGTAAGCGGCCATACCATCACCTTTGGGACTGAGCCACCAAACACTACGCCGCAGACTCCGCCGTCTGCCAACGTCTTTGCTGATGCTGACGGCGCACGGCACGCGATCATCTATTCGACCAGCGATAGCGTTCATTCCGGCTTCATCTCGCAAGCAGGACACGAACGCGGTGGAGTCGCTCAGGCTCCTCCGCCGACCGCCCCGTTATTACCTCCGGGACAGCAGTTGCCTGCCGGACCAGTTACGCGTTTCCGTGTGACCTTTATGAATCCGGGAGTGTATCCGTACATCTGCGCATTTCACGACGAACTAGGAATGAAGGGCGAGGTTATCGTTTTGCCGTGAGTGAGCTGCTAAGCTTCTAAGCTGCTCAGCCCGAGGCAAAGAATTGGCAAGAATCTGCGGACGCAATAGGCAGCCCGTAACAGACGAGAACACTGTGCGCTTTCTTGTCTACTGCTTGATGCCTATTGCTCTCTCGCGCTCTTTTTCCTGCAGAGCTTGTTTCTGGACGAATACGTGGTAGGTGACGGCGTCCCAGGCGTTGTGGATACCGATGAAGAGCAGCAGCAGCGATGCGGCTGCGACGACGAAGAGTGCGTGGCGCGCGCGAGATGTAGCAGCAACTGCTGAAGCAGCGAGCATGGCATACGCGACAAACGGGAAGACGAGATGGAACAGCCAATCCTCGAGTTCCGGCTTGTAGGCGGTTTGCCGCCGCACGCGGCGCAGAACAATAGCTGCATAGATCAGGCCCGTGAGGCCAACAAGACCCCAGCACAGCGCCGCACTTGTGATTCCGCGCCATGGCGAGTTCAGGATGGCTGAAAGCAGCAGCACCGTTCCGAAATGAACAATCGTGGGAGTGGCGAAAGCCTCTCCCGCTTGCGCGGCTCCGCGTCCGATTGGCAGGTCCGCAATGAGGGTGATAACCACGAACTGCAATCCGATGAGTGCGCCGGCAGACGAGCCGACGATCACGTAAAAGTTCTCCCATCCAGTGAGCGGCGTCATGTCGGCAGCCATAGCGATGGCAATAACGATACCGCATGACGGTCATTGATACTTGCGTGGAAGCCCCGACTTTTTACTCGGGGTGAGGCTTTTGGCCTCATTCAGACATTGCGGCATCAGCTAGCGCTTTGGCGCCGGCGCACGTGCGAAGCGATCTCATCAAGCCCGAAGTTCTGGAAGCGCGTTCTGCGCGTGTGCCAGCGCTAAAGCGCTTCCTTAATTTGCGCCTCCGATACACACGGCTACGCCGTGCGCCCCCGACTGAAGTCGGGGATTCCACCAAAACGCCTGCGTTCCAACTTGTATAATCACTAGTTTTGGGAGTTATACGTCATGGGCATAGCGCAGACGCTCAACACTCAGCCGCTGACCACCAATAAGCATTTAATCCGTTGGGTGGAAAAGATGGCCGAACTCACTCAGCCCGCCATCATTCACTGGGTCGACGGCTCACAGCAGGAATATGACGATCTCTGCGCGTTGCTGGTCGAGAAAGGCACGTTCATCAAGCTGAACGAGAAGTTGTGGCCTGGGTGCTACTACGCGCGCTCGGATGCCAGCGATGTTGCGCGTGTCGAGGACCGGACTTTCATTAGCTCGTTTTCGAAAGACGGCGCCGGTCCGACCAACAACTGGGAAGAGCCATTCTCGATGCGTCGCAAGCTGAAGGGCCTCTTCGATGGCTGCATGCGCGGACGCACGATGTATGTCCTGCCATTCTGCATGGGGCCGATCGATTCGCCTGCATCGCAGATCGGCGTGCAGCTAACCGATTCAGCCTACGTCGTGGTGAGCATGCGCATCATGACCCGCATTGGATTGCCGGTCTTCCGCGAAATCGATAAGGACGTCAAGCGCGTGGTTCCGTGCATGCACAGCGTGGGCGTGCCGCTCGCGCCGGGGCAGAAGGATGTCCCGTGGCCTTGCAATAAAGAGAAGTACATCGTTCATTTTCCTGAGAGCCGCGAGATCTGGTCGTTTGGTTCCGGATACGGCGGCAACGCGCTGCTAGGGAAGAAGTGCTTCGCTCTTCGCATCGCGTCCACCATGGCGCGCGACGAAGGCTGGATGGCCGAGCACATGCTCATTCTCGGCGTCGAGTCTCCGCAAGGCGAGAAAACTTACGTAGCAGCTGCATTTCCCAGTGCCTGCGGGAAGACGAACTTCGCGATGCTGGTCCCGCCCAAAGGCTTCGAAGGCTGGAAAGTCTGGACCGTCGGCGATGACATTGCCTGGATTCGGCCTGATGAGAACGGACAGTTGCGCGCAATCAATCCCGAAGCGGGATTCTTCGGTGTGGCTCCTGGGACTTCATGGGAGACGAATCCCAACGCGATGGCGACGCTGTCGCGCAATTCGATCTTTACCAACGTCGCGCTCACTCCTGATGGCGGCGTGTGGTGGGAGGGCATGACGAAGGAGCCTCCGGCCGAGTGTCTGGATTGGCAGGGCAATCGATGGACTCCAGAAATCGGCAAGCAGACCGGAGCAAAGGCTGCGCATCCGAATGCGCGATTTACCGCGCCGGCCTCGCAGTGTCCGACGATTGACCCAGCATGGGAGGATCCAAATGGCGTGCCGATCAGCGCTTTTATCTTCGGCGGACGCCGCGCGGCGGTAATGCCGCTGATTTATCAGGCGTTCAATTGGAGCGCTGGCGTGTACGTTGGCGCAACGATGGGCTCCGAAATGACGGCTGCGGCCGCGGGCACGATCGGCAAAGTCCGGCGCGATCCCATGGCCATGCTTCCATTCTGCGGCTATCACATGGGCGACTACTTCCGCCACTGGCTGAAGATGCAACGGGTTCTTAACGTTACTCCACGGATTTTTCATGTGAACTGGTTCCGCAAGGACCAAAATGGGAACTTCCTCTGGCCCGGCTATCGCGAAAACATGCGTGTGCTGAAATGGATCGTGGATCGCGTGCACGGGCGTGCGCTCGGCAAAGAGAGTCCGATCGGATGGCTCCCGAAGTACGAAGACATTGAATGGAAGGCTCTCGATTTCTCAAAAGAGCGCTTTGAAGAGTTGCAGGCTGTTGACCGCAACGCGTGGAAGCAGGAAGTGATCGGACACGAGGAGCTATTCATCAAACTGCACGACCACCTTCCTCCCGAAATGGTGTACGAGCGGGAGCTGCTGATCTGCAGGTTATAGTCGCCTTCAAGACAGCATCTTCTTTACGGCCGCGATCTGCCCGCTGTGATAGACGCAGTGATGAATGATCCCGTGCAGCAGCGTGTAGTTATTGTGGTCCCGCTTTGGAACCATGTGTTTAAGTTTTTCGTCTGAAGAGGATTCGATCGCTTTGCGCAGTGCTGTGTGCGATTTTTCCAGACGATTAAGAGCAGCCTTCCACTCGCCTTCGGTTGGCTTTCGGTTCTGTGGCCAATCATCGGGCGTATTCAGCGGCGCACCCACGACCTCACCGCTGAAGCGGCGGAGCACGACTTCCTCCCAATAAGCGATGTGCAGAACGAGCTGCAGAATAGAATGTGCTCCCGCTTTGGGAACGCGTGAGGCCTGGTCGGCGGTGATGTTTTTCAGCAGCGGCTTGAGTGCGATGCCATGCCAGGCTTCTCCGTTCTTGTCGCCCTCATAGACGCTGCGGTACAGTTCGGCGATTCGCGTTACCTCGCTCATGGCATTCTCCTTAGGAAAAACACGACAAGATTCTACGGATTCTCACGAATAAGACTTAGCAAGAGGTTTTTGGATTCAAAAAAGAATCGAATCCGAATTTCCTCTTCTGAATCTACGTCGCTATGAAGACGCTTGGAATCATCGGCGGCATTGGTCCCGAAGCCACACTCGACTACTACAAGGCTCTGATCACCACTCATCGCGAGCAGAACCCGAATTCCGATCCGCCGTCGATCATCATCAACAGTATCAATATGAAGAAGGCAGTCGATCTGGTCACCGCGAATCGTCTTGCGGAGCTCGCCAGCTATTTCGTGGAAGAGATTCGAAGGCTCGAGAAAGCAGGCGCGGATTTCGGACTGCTCGCGGCAAATACTCCCCACATCGTCTTTGATGAGATTGCACGCGAGTCGCCGTTGCCGCTGATCAGTATCGTTGAAGCTACGCGCAACGAAGCGCGTCGGCAGGGATTCTCGCGAGTTGGACTGCTCGGAACGCGTTTCACCATGAAGGCGCGTTTCTATCCCGAAATCTTTTCGCGGGAGAACATTCAGGTATTCGTTCCCAGCGATCTTGATCAGGATTACATACACGAAAAGTATTTCCGCGAGCTTGTAAACGGGATATTTCTCAACGAGACGCGGCATGAGCTCACGAACATAATCCGAAGGATGCAAGAACGGGAGGAAATAGAAGCTGTGATTCTCGGCGGTACTGAATTGCCGCTCATTCTTCGTGACGCCGATCCAGGTTTGCCATTTCTCGACACCACTCAGATTCATGTACGAGCGGCATTAGAGAAGCTTGCGGCCTGAATGGTACAAAACTCGTGCTCCTGTGCAGATTGGTTCAAGGCGCGAGGACATAGGGCTGAGGTTTGCGATAGCCAACCGCACGTCTTAAAATCTGGTGTTTTCTGCGGGGGCAAACTATGCCAATGCCCGAATTTAACCAGCTTTGCAATGAAGCCAAACGCGAGATTCAGGAAATCGATGTCGAGGCGCTCAAGACAATGCAAAAGCGCGGCGACAACTTTGAGCTCATCGACGTTCGCGAACCCGACGAGGTTCAACGCGGCATGATTCCTGGCGCGAAGCACGTCGCACGCGGAGTGCTGGAGCGCGACATCGACAAGGTCACGACAGACAAGAATCGCAAGATCGTTCTTTACTGCGGCGGTGGAAGCCGCTCCGCGCTTTCAGCCTGGATGCTGAAGAAGATGGGATTCAACAACGTGTATTCGCTGATCGGCGGCTGGTCGGCGTGGAATAAATAAAGCTGCCAGCTACCAGCCGCCAGCTTCCAGCTTGTGCGTAGGTACTGCGGCCCTTCGGCTATTGGAAAACGATTGGTCTGAAGAACTGACATAGGCAGCACTCAAATCGTCAGAGGAATTCATACGCAAGCTGGAAGCCGGTAGCTGGCGGCTGGTAGCTTCTTTTCGGAGCTCTTCGTGATCGATCTCAAAGAACACAAACTGACTTGGCTTGGACACGCCACGTTCCATATTGAAACTCCCTCAGGAAAGTCGATCTTGATAGATCCCTGGGTGATGAACAACCCTGCTTGTCCCAACGACAAGAAGAGCTTCAAGAAGATCGATGTGATGCTCTGCACACATGGTCACGGTGATCACATTGGCGATGCCGTCGAGTTGGTAAAGAAGCACAATCCGAAGGTCGCGGGAGTATATGAACTCTGTCTTTGGCTTCAGAAGAAGGGCGCAAAGCAGATTCAACCGATGAATAAAGGTGGCTCGCAGACGATCGAAGGCGTGCGTGTCACCATGGTTCATGCCGATCACTCCTGCGGTATCGAAGACGACGGGCAGATCATCTACGGCGGCGAGGCTTGTGGATACGTGATCGAGCTTGAAGGCGGACTGAAGATCTATCATGCCGGCGATACGAATGTCTTCGGTGATATGCAGATCATCCGCGAACTTTATGCTCCGGAAATTGTCATGCTCCCGATTGGCGATCTATTCACGATGTCGCCTCGCGAGGCTGCCTACGCCTGCAAGCTTCTAAAGCCAAAATTCGTCATTCCTATGCATTTCGACACTTTCCCGGTGCTCACGGGAAGGCCGCCGCAGTTAGCCAAGCTGTTGGAAGGCAGCGGTGCGCAAGTGGTCACGATGGAGCATGGTGAGACGCTTAGATAGTCTTCCTACGTAGGCGAAAGATATCGAGATCGGCCGATTGCGCAAACAGGTAATCCAAATCAATTACCTTTTATCTTCCGCAGCCAGGAACCTCAACGGGCTGTCGGTGTCAAAATGGACATGGCAGTGGTGCGCCTTTTCGCTGGATAAAAGCTCATGAATGAGCTGTGACTTGCATCTAAGCAGTAAAGAGCCACAACAGCGTTCGCGGAACTCGCCGCTTGCTATGTGCATGGTGCGTTTCTATAATCAGCGTTTTCTCGTCGTAAGCGGTGTTCGATTGAGCTTCTGCTGTTCGTGCTAAGGCGGAGTTCGAGCCGATTTCCGTTGCCGGTTGTGCCCGTGTTTTACAAATTTTCGTGCCGAGTGACGCGGATCCTCAGAAGGTAATCCTGCGGGACCGCTAATTAAGGAGCTTCGAATGAAGAAGTTGCTCTTGACGTCTTTGTTGGCATTCGCCGCATACGGCTTCGCCCAGGATGCGCAGGGTACAGCGCCCGCGCAAACGACACCCGGACAGCAGCCCACAGCCGGTCAACAAACCACAGGCAGTCAGGCCGCAGGCGGTCAGCAGGCCGCACAGCCGCAGCAGAAGACGATTAAAGATCCTGCCGAATACAACGCCTACATGAGCGCGATCAGCGCGCAGGATCCGAATGCCAAGGCGCAGGCGCTGGAAGCGTTTCTCCAGCAGTATCCGAATACGGTTGTAAAGGAAGAAACATTGGAGCAGTTGATGGGAGCTTATCAGGCTGCGAACAACGCTCCCAAGATGAGCGATGCAGCGAATCGTCTGCTGCAAGTGAATCCAAACAACATTCGCGCACTAGCGTTGTTAACGTTTGTCACTCGCTCGCAGGCCGCTCAGCAAACAAGTGCCCCGCAAGCTGCTCAGCTTTATGCTCAGGCGGCGCAGTATGCTCAGAGAGGATTGCAAGCTGCAGATACCATGCCTCGGCCTGCTGGAATCTCTGATGCGGACTACACGAAACTTCAAAATGGCGTGAAGGTCATCTTCAATGGCGCGATCGGCATGGATGCTCTCCAGCGCAAGGATTATGCTACCGCTCAGAAGGCGCTCGCGGCTGCAATCGCCGTTCCGGAAGACGCGAACAATCTGCAGGACGTTTATCCGTTAGCGACTGCCTATCTGCAGGCGAATCCGCCTGATTACATCAATGGGCTCTTCTATGCTGCCCGTGCTGTAGATCTGTCGGCGAACAATCCAGCGGCGCAGCAGCAGATCAACAAATTCGCGCAGTACTACTACAAGAAGTATCACGGCGGCACGGATGGATGGGACCAGGTGCTGCAGGCGGCTCAGAACTCTCCTGCGCCTCCGGCAGGTTTCACGATCACGCCGGCTCCGCCTCCTCCGACTCCGTGTGAATTCGCCGACACCATCATGAAGCAGAATCCTGATGTTTCGCAGATGGCTTACGGCGATTGGCTCTTTGTGCTTGGCTCAGGCAATCAGAAGGACGCAGATGCAGTATGGGCGTTCCTAAATGGGAAGGGCATTCCGGTCAGCAGTCCGGAGCATCCGGCGAAAGTGATCAGCGCGACCGCAGAAGAGCTCCAGCTCGCGACGACCGATGATGACATTCAGGAAAACAAGGCTGACGTCACTCTGAAGCTCTCGAAGCCTCTTCCTGCTTCACAGGTTCCACAACCGGGAACAAATCTCACGGGACGCTGGGTGGGAAAGGCGACCAGCTATACTCCACTGCCCCCGCCTCAGCCGCAACAGAACGCGGCTGGTGGGCAACAGCAACCGGCAGCTGGCGCACCCAACGCGCAGCAACCGCAGCCTGCCGGCTGCCTTCCCAATACGGGCGGTGGCGTGATGCTGACGCTCACCGAAGGCGCAAAGCAGGAGACTGCCAAGAAGCCGCCGGCGCGGCCGACGCGGCGCGCCCCCGCACGGCGTCGTTCCACTTCGCACTAACGCTGGGAAAACTGAATAAAGGCAGCCTGCTCGGGCTGCCTTCATTGCTTGTGCAGCCGTTCCGCTTTGCGCTCCTTTCGGCAAACTGAGCAGGAGTTGCGGTAATCCAAAGTAAGGTCATGCAAAAGCTCGTGGCGTTGACTCCGGCTGCTCACAATCCTTCAATTCTTCCACCCAGCTCTCATGATCCCTCCAAACACAAGCGCTTCCCACGAGCGCATGAGCTGGAACAAGCTCTCAAAGATGTAATTAAGGGCGAGGTCAGGTTCGGAGATGGTGACCGAGCGTTGTACGCCACCGATGGATCAAATTATCGACAGGTCCCGATCGGCGTAGTTGTTCCCAGAGATGCTGAAGATGCGATTGCCACGATGCGCCTCTGCCGAATGTACGAAGCGCCGGTGCTCTCCCGCGGTGGAGGAACCAGTCTTTGCGGACAATGCTGCAATTTTGCGGTCATCCTCGATTTCTCGAAGTACTGCCATCAAATCCTGGAACTGAATCATCGCGAGAAGTACGCGCGTGTGCAGCCGGGCGTTGTTCTCGATACCCTGCGTAACCAAGCCGAGCAGTACCACCTCACCTTTGGCCCTGACCCTGCCACTCACACGCATTGCACGCTCGGCGGCATGATCGGCAACAATTCTTGCGGCACGCACTCGGTAATGGCCGGAAAAACAGAGGAAAACGTTCTCGAGCTCGACGTGCTTACCTATGACGGTCTGCACATGAAAGTCGGCGAGACCAGCGAGGCCGAACTCGAACAAATCATCCGTGAAGGTGGGCGGCGAGGAGAGATCTACGCGAAACTTAAAGCCCTCCGCGATAAGTATGCCGATCTCATTCGCCAGCGATATCCAAACATTCCTCGACGCGTTTCCGGGTACAACCTCAATCAACTTCTGCCGGAGAACCATTTCAATGTTGCGCGCGCGCTAGTTGGTTCAGAAGCCACTTGCGTCATGGTCCTGGAAGCGAAGCTGCGCCTGGTTTATTCGCCGCCTGTGCGTACGCTGGTCGTTCTGGGATATCCAGACGTGTATGCCGCTGGGGATCATGTTCCTGAGGTGCTTACGTTTAAGCCCATCGGACTGGAAGGCATCGACAATCGTCTGGTCAGCTATATGCAGAAGAAAGGTCTTCATCAGGAAGACCTGGCATTGCTGCCCGATGGCAAAGGGTTCCTGTTAGTCGAATTCGGCGGAGAAAGCAAAGAAGAGTCAGACGCAAAAGCGATGGCCCTGATGGGCCGCCTCAAAGCCGGACCGGGCGCTCCGACGATGAAGCTCTACGACGACAAAAAGCAGGAAAAACTTGTATGGGAAATTCGCGAATCGGGACTCGGCGCCACTGCGTTTGTACCGGGAGAGCCCGTCACATGGGAAGGCTGGGAAGACTCCGCTGTTCCGCCCGATAAAGTCGGACATTATCTACGCGATCTGCGCAAACTGCTCGAAAAGCACGGATACAACTGTTCGCTGTATGGACACTTCGGACAAGGCTGTATCCACACCCGGATCGACTTCGATTTCCGTACGGTAGAAGGCATTCGCAACTATCGTGCGTTCATCAACGAGGCCTCCGACTTAGTTGTGAGCTATGGCGGTTCCATTTCAGGAGAACATGGCGACGGTCAGTCGAAAGCCGAAATGCTACCGAAAATGTTTGGACCTGAATTAGTGCAGGCGTTCCGCGAGTTCAAGTCCATTTGGGATCCACACAACAAGATGAATCCCAACAAAGTCGTTGATCCATTTCCTATCGACGAAAACCTTCGTCTCGGCGCTGATTTTCGACCTTGGGAGCCCGAGACACACTTCAAATTCCCAGAAGACGAAGGCAGATTCTGGCACGCGAGTATGCGCTGCGTCGGCGTCGGCAAGTGTCGGCGCAAGGAAGACGGAGTGATGTGCCCGAGCTATATGGTTACGCTCGAAGAAAAGCACTCCACTCGCGGTCGCGCACACATGCTCTTCGAGATGCTCCAGGGCGAGGAATTGAAATCTGGCTGGCAGGATGAGAGTGTGAAAGAAGCTCTCGATTTGTGCTTGAGCTGCAAAGGATGCAAAGGTGAGTGCCCGGTGAATGTCGACATGGCGACCTACAAGGCCGAATTCATGTCGCACTACTACGAAAAGCACAAGCGTCCCATTTCGGCATCAGCCTTCGGACATATCGATCGCTGGGCAGCATTGGCATCGATCGCACCGGAGTTCGCCAACTTCTTCAGCCAGACTCGCGGCTTCAGCGATCTGATGAAGGCAGTCCTCAAGATTCCGAAGCAGCGGCAGATTCCCGAGTTTGCACCACAGACCTTCCGCCAGTGGTTCAATCAGCGTAAGACGGATCGCTCGCCGGGGCCACAGGTGATCCTGTGGACCGACACCTTTAACAACTATTTCCACGCACACACAGCAAAAGCTGCCGTGGAAGTGCTGGAGCACATGGGATGGCGTGTGCGCATTCCCCGCGAGAACCTCTGCTGTGGGCGTCCTCTCTACGACTTCGGCATGCTCGACGAGGCAAAGCTTTACCTGAAGCGCATCCTGCGTAGCCTGGAACGCGATATTCAGGCTGGCTATCCCATTCTGGTTCTGGAGCCGAGCTGCGCCTCAGTCTTCAAGGAAGAGCTCAAGAATCTCTTGCCCGATGAACACCTCACAGAAAAGATCTCGGGACAAGTGATGCTGCTGAGCGAGTTCATTCAGAAAAAAGCCAGCGAGTTCGAGTTTCCACAACTGAAACGAAAGGCGATTGCTCAGAGCCACTGTCACCACAAAGCCATTTTCAAAACCGAAGCGGAAGAGCAGGTATTCAAGCGCATCGGTCTCGAAGCCAAGATGCTGGATTCCGGCTGCTGCGGTATGGCTGGTCCATTTGGATTTGAAGAAGAAAAGTACGAAGTGTCACAGGCCTGCGGAGAGCGAGTACTGCTACCGGCGGTGCGGGAAGCTTCCGACGACACGTTAGTTCTCGCTGATGGCTTCAGTTGCCGTGAGCAGATTCGGCAAAACACGAATCGGTATCCTCTTCATCTGGCAGATGTGCTGAATGCAGCTATTAAGCAGGATCTTCCTAAAACGGGAACTCCAGAAGCGCGCATTGTAAAGCGCATCAAGTCCGAAGCGGCAATCGGCAAGATGAAAGCTGGAGCCGCACTCATAGCCGTTCTGGGCACTGCTGCCTTCGGCCTATGGGCATTTTTCGATTACCGCAATCGCGAGGCCTCACGCGGCAAAGTGATTGAGATGGGTAGTAGATAAGCTGCGTTGACGGAGAACGTCGCAGTGCCGGCAGATGGCCAGCCGACGATGTCGGAGCGAAGCTGGCGGTAGAAGGAACGAAGCCGCAAACTGCGCGGCTGCCTCACCACGTAGGCGGCGGCCGGTTCTGTTTCCCACGTTATGAACTTCACCAGCGATGACGCCCAACTCTATTACGAGACCAGCGGCTCAGGATTTCCTATCGTCCTGATTCATCCCTTTCCTGTTCACCACGAATTCTGGAATCCAATCACAGCCAGGTTGGCGACGCGATATCAAGTGATTCTTCCCGATCTGAGAGCGCATGGGCGATCCGAAGTCGGCAGAGGAACTGCAAGCATGGGAAAGCACGCAGCCGATCTCATGCGGCTTCTCAACGTTCTGCAAATTCCCAAAGCGGTATTCGTCGGCGTTTCCATTGGCGGATACATACTCTTTGAGTTCTGGCGACAGTACCGCGAACGCGTCGCGGCGCTGATCCTCTCCAATACTCGTGCCGAGCCTGACACGGAGCAGGGAAAAGCGAATCGCATGAAATCCATTGCCGATTCACGGCTACATGGCACAGCTCCGTTTTTCGACGCTCAGGCGCAGAATTTAATCGGAGAGACCACGCGGCGTGCGCGTCCAGATATCGTTGCGAAAGCGCGCGCGATGATGCAGACGATGAGTGTTGACGGCTTGGCGGCGATCCAGCAGGGAATGGCGGAGCGGCCGGATTCGGTGCCCACATTGGGAACGATCACCGCTCCCACACTGATCATTGCCGGCGAGGAAGATACGGTTACGCCTCTTACCAATGCACAGCTCATGCATGGACAGATCGCCGGGTCGCGTTTGCAGATAATTCCGCGCGGGGGACACTACTCAGCGTTCGAGCATCCTGAGGAGTTCCTTCGTATCCTCCGCCAATTTTTGGATCAACTTCCTCCAACACGCTGATCTAGTGAACTGCGGGTATCGCAGGACTAGTTGCTGAGGCCATGTAGGCTTTCAATTTTGCCATCGCTTCACGTGCGGTTCCCGCATTCGGATCTTGTGGCGCCAGAGTCAAAAATTGCTGCAGCTCTGCCATTGCTTCAGGATAGTTCTTCAGCGCGAGCATTACATGCGCGCGCACCAGATGCAGAGGCGCGAATTCCTTCGGAAGAAAGCTCTGGGCTTTAGAGAGTTGTTGCAATGCACTTTGATAATCCGCTTTGCCAACGTACGCTTTGGCCATCTCGAAATATGATTGCCACGAGTTCGGCGACAACCTGATAGCCCGATCCGCTGATCGGATCGCATCGTCGAACTTCTGCAATTGATTCAAGGCGGCGGACATAGCTGTATAGGCTAGCGAGTACCCCGGATCGGACTTGATTGCGTGGTCAAAATCGTTGACTGCGACCTCGGGATGGGCGGCATCGAGCGACATTACTCCGCGCAGTGTGAGTGCGGGCGCGTAGTCCGGATAGATCTCCAGTGCCTTCGCCAACTCTTTACTCACTTCGTCCGCGCGATTCCTGGAAAGTGCCACTTCGGCTTTGTGGTATGCGTCTCGGGCTTTTTGCGGAACTTTGTATTCGGCGACGGAAACAGTAGCCTTTCCGTCAGCTTGAGAGGCGCTAGCCGTGTTCAACCGGAGGCGAAGGTTCATGCCGACGTCTCCCGCAGCTAGATGTTCGTGAGTCTCCGCCAATCCGCGCACGGCCGAGACGTCGTACCCGGCTATCGGCAATCCACCAAATTGAAATGCGCCGCTGTTGTTCGTGTAAGTGCTGGCGATCACGCGCGAGGTCTGCTCGTTGCGCACCTCCACACGTACATCGGGTATCGGAGCGCCGTCAGAGCCGGTTACCACGCCGGAGATGTTGCTGATCTGCGATTTGCCAAGCGCGTTACCACGCGTGTCGAACGAATCGGGCGGGACAGTGTAAATTTGAGAGAAGCCAATGCCGCTGCAAAGAAATAATGAAAGAAGAGTCGTTACTACTCGGCCGTTCATGGCCCGGTACCTCGTCATGTTTCACGAGCATCGGGAGGCACCTTGTCACCCGTGGGGGACCTCATTCATCGCTCGATTCATCGCTCGGCACTGCATGGCTGCCGTGCTGCAGAATGAGAGTGAACTTTCGTCCCTGTAAGTTGGCTGATCGTCCTCGCGATCTGAAAAATTATTCTCGGCATGGTCAGGCAACTAAACTGGCGTGCTGCTCTGAAGGACTCTGAGATCAATGACTGATGTTGTCGTAAAGCCTGCGAGAAACATCGTTGGATCAGTTCGTTTGCCTGGCGATAAAAGCATTTCTCACCGGTACGGCATGCTCGCCGCATTAGCGGAGGGAACAACGCGTCTCCGCAACTTTTCTACCGGAGCAGATTGTGCGAGTACGCTTGCCTGCATGTCCGCGCTAGGCGCGAAAGTCGAGCGCAACAATGGAGAGATAACGATTCACGGCTGTGCCGGAATGCTGAGGCAGTCGCCGACTGCCCTCGACTGCGGCAACTCCGGTTCTACGATGCGTATGCTATCCGGCATCCTCGCCGGCCAACCCTTCGAGAGCGAGTTGATCGGCGATGCTTCACTCTCTCGTCGGCCCATGCGGCGCATCATTGAGCCGCTGACCAAAATGGGAGCGTCAATCTCTTCGCAAGACGGACACGCGCCTCTTCGAGTCCGTGGTGCGAAGCTGCAGGGAATCTCATATAAACCGCCAGTTGCGAGTGCGCAGGTGAAGACCTCGCTCTTGTTCGCCGGACTGTTCGCGAAGGGCGAGACGACGGTCGAAGAGCAGGTACGAACTCGGGATCACGGGGAGGTTGCGTTGCGGGCCTTCGGGGCTGAACTGAGTGGAGACAAAGAGCGCGTCACGATCAAGGGAGGCCAGAAACTCAAAGCCATTGAAGCGGTTGTGCCTGGCGATATCTCCTCGGCTGCGTTCTTCCTATGTGCGGCTGCTCTGTTTCCTGAAAGCAATCTCGTGATTGATTCGCTGCTCTTGAATCCCACGCGTGCTGTCCTCCTGGACGTGCTAACTGCGCTTGGAGCGCGCGTTCGCATGGTTCAGGTGGAGGAAAGCCACGGAGAGCTGCTAGGGACAATTACAGTGGAAGCCGGTCCTCTGAAAGGCGTGAAGTTGGCTGGAGCACAATCAGCCGCGCTCATTGACGAAATTCCTGTGCTCGCCGCGATTGCCCCGTACACCCGCGACGGAATCGAAGTGCGCGACGCGCGCGAGTTGCGGGTGAAAGAATCGGATCGCATTGCTGCGGTTGCGAAGAACCTTCGCGCAATGGGGGCGCAGGTCGTCGAGTACGAAGACGGTCTGAGCGTTCCCGGCGGCCAGCAATTGCATGGAGCCGAGATCGATTCAGAGCACGATCACCGCATTGCCATGGCGTTCGCGATAGCTGCGCTCAGAGCTAAAGGGGACACACTGATTCGCGGCGCCGATGCTGCGCAGATCTCGTTTCCAGAGTTCTTTCAGATGTTGGGAGGAGTTGTCGAAAGATGAGCAGCCGGGGCTGTGTGCGGAGCTGTCATGACAGAGCATCCATTTTAGCCGCATCGCTTCGAAGCTCCGTGCCTTTGCGGCTCCGAAGCGTGAGAATCTTTTTCAGCAATGTTCTTCCTGCTTGACACCCGCACTCCAGCAGCGCAGAATCCTCCGCAACTAAAACAAGACATCATTAAGTTTCCGGCTTCAATCTGGAACACAACGACCGGGTGAGGACTTGGTGCGACTGTTGCCTTGCTTTGCTGGAACGATGTCTTCATTTCGAGTTTGAATGGGCCTTGGTTTAGCTGGGAGCTGGTAGCTGGCGGCTGGTAGCTTCTTTTCCCCGCCATAGGAGGACGGAAAATGAGAATCTCTCGCACACTTCCAATTGCATTGCTGCTGAATGTATTAATCGCGGGGGCGATTTTTGCCCAAGATCGCGACGAGCAACGCGAAGGACGTTATCTGGCGCTGGGCGACAGCTTAGCTTTCGGCTACATCATTCAGGCTGGATACGAGTACGTGAATCCCGATAACTTCGTAAGTTACGCCGACTACGCATCGCGGATTTTGCATCTCGACGTAGTGAATGCCGCCTGTCCTGGCGAAACCAGCAGTAGCTTTATCTCGTCCTCTGCCCCGGACCTCGGCTGCCGCGCCATCCGTGCGGCCTTCCCACTGCATGTCGCCTACAGCGGCACGCAGCTTGACTTCGCCACGTCATACCTCAAGACTCATCCGCGCACCAAGCTGGTGACGATCGATATAGGAGCTAATGACGTCTTCATGCTCGAAAACACCTGTGCGTCGGCGGCGAATCCCTTGTTGTGCATTCAATCCGGCTTGCCTGGCGTGTTGGGCACGATCGGACTAAACCTGGAGACGATTCTCGGCGAGCTGCGCGCCACTGGATACAAAGGAACAATCGTTGTCGCGAACTACTATTCGCTCGATTTCTCCGATCCGCAGCAGAACCAACTTTCAGCAGCAGTGAACGCGGTGCTCGCCGGAGCAGCATCCGCCCATGGAGCCGTGATCGCCGACGACTTCACCGCCTTCAAGAACGCTCTGCCAACAACACTTACCGGCAACAACTGGACGCGCAAAGCCGGTCTGCTCAACGCCACTCCCCAGAATCAGTTTGTCTGCGACATCCACGCCAGCCAGTCCGGTCACCGTCTGATGGGTAAGACCGTTGCAAGTGCATACGTCGCAGCGCGGGAAAGGGACGGAGATTAGAGGGTTAGCGTCTGATCTCTTCCTGCTTGCGCGCTTGCAGGGTACAACTGCGTGCCGGAATGAATGCGCCGGGCGTGCTTTCCCGTTAAGCAGGTTGTTGAAGTGCTGGACGACTGTTATTGATGCCATGAGGAATCCGGCATCGATGTTGCGGCTCCCTCGCTTCATACGCTTTAATTCGCTCACCTCCTAAACACTGTCATCCCTCGCGCAGCCACGAGGAGGTCGTGAAATGGATAACTCTGTTTTGCTGCGCGGGGGATCTGCTGTTTCCTAAATTGGCGAACAGCAGATCCCCCGCTTCGCAGGACAAGCGTGCGTTGCGGCGGAGCGAGGGGTGACAGTGTTTGTTCGGGGACTTGGTCAATAAAGCCGAAAGCTCATTTCGATGTCGAGTTTCACAGCGACAGGCTGGCCATCTTTGGTCGCCGGCTCGAATTTCCATTTGTTAAGAGCAGCAATTGCCTGCTGATCGAGGCTGCGTTCCAGCGATCGCGTGACCTGAATATCGCGCACAGTTCCGCTCGAATCGACTATGGAGGAAAGCACGACCGTCCCCGAGATTTTCTTCTTGCGGGCGCGTTCGGAATAATCAGGTTCCCACTGTCGGATCGCCCGAGGAGGCTTGATGCCGCACCCCACGCGATACACAGGCGATCCATCTTCCAGGTGCGAAACAATCTCCGGAGCGCCGGAACAACTGGCCGCGTTGGGTGCGGGCACCTCGCGATAATCGGCGGGGATATCGAATAACGCCAGATCCAGTGCGTCGGTCGAAATGTCCGATGCCTCGGCGGTAAAGGCTGTCTGCAGCTCTTGCCCTCTACGGCGCTTCACTTCCACTTTGGCCGGAAGCAGATCAGGCGTGAGAGTTCCATCACTGCGAAGGTAGTGATCCGGCGCATCAAAAGCCCTGTTTGTGCTCGCGTTTTTGTCTTTGGGAGCAGGACATTCCGGAAGCCAGGGAACTTGGATGTACCATCCATCGCGCTGTTGGACGAGTATCGAAGCGGCGCTCTGGTTTTCGGGACACGATTCGGGCACTGGCTCCATGTAGAGAAAAACTCGAATGTGCTCGGCATCGAACCCGAGGAGTTTCTGGAACTCGCCGGTCTCTTCAATCTGCTTTCTCAATTTCATGCGGCAGGATGATGGCCCCGAATTGGGAACGGATTCATCCTCACTGGCTTGTGGCCTGGGCTCAATCTGCTGTACGCGATATGTCTTCGTCTGCTGATCGATATGCACGATGCGATTAAGGTCACATTGGCGAATGCTCGCGCGTCCGGTGTCTGGAAATTCAGTGCGGATGCGCTCGCCGTGTACATAAACGATCCGGTCGGGGGTCGGCACCGGCCTTCCGGTCGTGTGCATTCGGTACTTGAGGTCGGCGAAGCAGAAGCTGGAGAGGAGAAGTGACGCGACTACGAGCCGAGTAGCCATAAAAATCCCGAACAGCGTACCGCTTCCAAAGCGGAACGGGAAGTGGGAATTCGTTGACCCAGCAAGCAGTCGGGGACCCTGTGACTCCGTCCAGGTCGGCAATCGAAAGCATTTACAATTGAGCCAGTCAGCTCATGGCCACAGTCACTCAAGCTGCCGCGGCGGGCGAGCGCTCGGCTATTCCTGCGCTTATGCAAGCGGCGGTCTATCGCGGTGTTAACGACGTACGGATCGAAACCCTTCCCGTTCCAGAAATTGGGCCGGGCGAGGTGCTGATTCGCGTCCATACGTGCGGAATTTGCGGGACGGATCTGAAGAAGATCCATACCGGCTCGCATTCGGCGCCGCGCATTTTCGGCCATGAGACCGCCGGCGTGATTGCCGCGACCGGGCCCGAGGTTGAGGGATTTGCCGTGGGCGATCGCGTGATGGTCTTCCATCACATCCCCTGCGGACATTGCTTTTACTGCGAGCGCAAGGTCTTTGCGCAGTGCCCCGTGTACAAGAAGGTAGGCTGTACGGCTGGATTTGAGCCTTCGGGCGGAGGCTTTGCCGAGTATGTTCGCGTGATGGATTGGATCGTCCGCCGCGGGCTGGTCAAGATTCCGGATGGCGTCTCGTTTGAGCAGGCGGCATTCGTTGAGCCGGTAAATACCTGTCTTAAAGGCGTCGAGGGGCTGAGGCTCATCCCGGGCGAGACCGTGCTGGTCATCGGACAAGGGCCGATCGGCATCATTTTGGCTTCGCTGGCGCGCCGGGCGGGTGCCCGGGTGATTGCTTCCGATTTGTACGAGCAGCGGCTTACAATGTCTCTGGAGTATCGGATTTCCGAGACCATCGACGCCTCGAAGTTCGACGTCGTGAAGGAAGTCCGGGCGAGAACCGATGGACGCGGAGCCGATGCGGTGATGCTGGCCGTAGGCGGCAATGGGCTGATTCGTCCGGCAATGGACGCAGTCCGATTCGGCGGTCGTGTGATGCTCTTCGCACAGACTGCACGTGGCGAGGCAACAATCGATCCCGCGGCTGTTTGCGTGGATGAAAAGACGTTGATGGGCTCCTATAGCGCCTCGGTTGAGCTGCAGGACGAAAGTGCTCGACTGGTGTTTAGCGGAGAAATTGATTTTGCGGGCTTGATCTCGCACCGTTTCCCATTGACCGAAGCGGTGCAAGCCCTGCATTTGGCAGCCAATCCGCAGCCCGATTCGATGAAGATCGTGATTCAGCCGGCTCACTGAGACATGGTGCAATCCCCCGGGTTCTAAGGACAAAGATTTGAACGGAACCATGAAGGCAGCCGTCCTCTATGGCAAAGAGGACGTAAAAATCGAAAAGGTGCCTATCCCCCGCGTGGCCGAGGGAGAGGTTCTGATCAAAGTCCAGGTGGCCCTCACCTGCGGTACCGACCTCAAGGTCTTCCAGCGCGGATACCACGCGCGCATGATCCAGCCGCCAGCACTCTTCGGACACGAGCTTGCGGGAACGATCGAAGAAGTAGGTGCAGGTGTGAAGGACTTCCGCCCCGGAATGCGGGTTGTCGCCCTCAATTCTGCACCGTGCGATGTGTGCTTCTTCTGCCTGAAGAAGCAGCCGAACCTGTGCGAAGACTTGCTGTTTATCAACGGAGCCTACGCCGAGTACATCAAAGTTCCTCGCCGCATTGTCGAAGTCAACATGCTGCGGATTCCGGATAACGTCAGCTTCGAAGCTGCAGCGATGTGCGAGCCGCTGGCGTGCGTCCTGCATGGACTGAACGAAACACACCCGGAGCCGGGTGACAGCGTCGTTGTCATCGGCGCTGGTCCGATCGGGCTCATGTTCATGCAGGTGGCGAAGCTAAGCGGCACGCGAGTAATCGCCGTGGTCAAGCGCGACGAGCAGGTCAAAGATGCTCAGCGCTTCGGCGCCGATGAAGTCGTACAGATCACAGCAGCCGATGATCCTATCGAGGCTGTCCGCGCGTTGACGCCGAAGAGGCGTGGGGCCGACGTCGTGATCGAGGCGGTTGGACGTCCTCAGGCGTGGCAATGGGCGGTGGATATGGTCCGCAAAGGCGGAACTGTGAACTTCTTCGGCGGATGCGCGAGCGGGACCAAAGTGGAACTCGATACTCAACGCCTGCATTATTCACAAATCACGCTGAAGGCGACTTTCCACCATACTCCCGAAATGGTACGCAAGGCGTTTGGTCTCATCACTCAGAACAAGATCCAAAGCTCTGATTACGTGACGGGCGAAGCACCCCTCTCGAACCTGAAAGAAGTGCTGCAGAAGATGCTCGATCGCAGCGGCGAGATCAAAACGGCCATAATCCCGGGCCGCCACTGATTGCGGATGTCCTCGCAGATGCAAAGCTCCCTCGCCCAGAGTGGAACGACTACCGGATGGGCAGCGCTTCCACCTGAATACGCCATTCCGCAAACACCGCCATCACTCGCGGAAGCGCGCGCATATTGCGAACGCCTGGCACGCAGCCATTACGAGAACTTCAGCGTCGCAACATGGTTCCTGCCGGAGAAGCTGAGGCCGCATTTTTACAGCATTTATGCGTACTGCCGAATCTCCGACGACCTCGGCGATGAAGTCGGCGATCCGCGGCAATCCCTGGCTCTGCTTGACGAGTGGGAAGAAGAGCTGAACGCCTGCTATGCGGGATCTCCGCGACATCCGGTGTTTGTTGCGCTTCGTCCGACGATTCTGGAATGCAATATTCCGCGCGATCCGTTCGCGAATCTGCTCATCGCTTTTCGGCAGGATCAGACCGTCACTCGTTACCGCACCTTCGACGATCTGCTCGGTTATTGCGTGAACTCGGCGAATCCAGTCGGCAGGCTTGTTTTGTATGCCTGCGGCTATTCCGATCCAGAACGTCAGCGGCTTTCCGACTTCACTTGCACCGCTCTCCAGCTCGCGAACTTCTGGCAGGACGTTTCAGTCGATTACGGTAAAGGGCGCATCTATCTCCCGCTCGAAGATCTCGAGCGCTATGGAGTGACTGAAGCACAAATTGCCGAGCGGCGCTTCACTCCCGAATTCCGTCAGCTGATGCAGTTCGAAGTAGAAAGAGCGCGTGAGTGGTTCCAGGGCGGCCGTCCCCTCATCGGAACAGTCGATCGCGAACTCGCGATCGACATCGAAGTGTTCAGCCGTGGTGGCGAAGAGATTCTGAACTGCATCGAGCGCCAGGACTTCGACGTACTGCGCGCGCGTCCAGCTATTTCGAAATTGCGCAAGCTCGCTCTGGTCGCGAGAGCCGCATTGCAGGCGCTGTGGAGCAGGCTGTGAACGATCCACGGGTGAGTATGGCGTACGCCGTCTGCCGGGGCATTGCGCGGCGCGAGGCGCGCAACTTCTATTACTCGTTCCTGGCTCTTCCCCGTGCTAAGCGCAATGCACTCTCTGCGGTGTACGCGTTCATGCGCCATGCCGATGACCTCAGCGACGACCAAACCCGTTCAGTGGAAGAACGCAAATCCCGGCTAAGCAGTTGGCTGGCGGAGTGGCATCGAGTACAGGAAGGGACTCCCAGCGACGATCCGGTTTTTCTCGCCCTGTCCGACGCGCAAAAGAAATTCCAGATTCCGCCTGAGCTTCTTGACCAACTGGTTCAAGGGACGAGCATGGATCTTGAAGCAGCTCCGTCGGCAGCGGGTGCAGAGCGCGAGCCTGGCGGAGGAACCGCGACTCTCGCTGCCGTCCGCGTACACCGGACCTTTGCCGACCTCTATCGCTACTGCTATTTCGTGGCGTCCGTTGTGGGCCTCGTGTGCATTCGCATTTATGGATATGAAGACCGGCACGCGGAAGAATTAGCCGAGCGCTGCGGCGTCGCTTTCCAGTTGACCAACATTATTCGGGACGTGAAGGAAGACGCCTCCCTTGGCCGGGTGTATTTTCCTGAAGAGGACCTCGCCAAATTCGGCTTGTCGGTTGAAGATTTTCTGAACGATGGTGGAAAGCGCCTCGATCCGGAACGTCTGCGCGCATTGCTCGCTTTCGAGACAGAACGAGCACGCGAGTATTACAAATCCGGATTCGAACTGATTCCGCTCATCCACCGCGACAGCCGCGCTGCGCTGTGGGTGATGGTCACCATCTATCGTCGCTTACTTGAGAAGATCGCGAAGAGCAACTACGACGTGCTTCGCCATCGTGTGCGCCTGAGTGCTGCCGAGAAATTCGCGATTCTTGGCCGCGGCGTTGTTAAGTCGATCTTCCGGACCGTTTAGCTCATCGAATGAACACGCGACAAAGTGCCAGAGTGGGAATCGTCGGCGGAGGTATCGCCGGGCTCTCGGCTGCTTGCGCTCTGGCCGACTCAGGATTTCAAGTTACCGTTTTCGAGCGCCGTCCATTCGTCGGAGGACGGGCATCTTCATATGAGCATCCCGGAACGGGAGAGACCGTCGATAACTGCCAGCATGTGCTGCTCGGCTGCTGCACAAATCTGCTCGATTTCTACCGCCGCATTGGAGTCTCCGACAAAATTCGCTGGTTCGACAAGCTGACGTTCATCGAGCCTGGTGGGCGCCGTTCTGAAATTACGCCATCAGCATTGCCGGCTCCTCTGCATACTGCACCATCATTTCTCAAAGCAGCTTCGCTCTCCTTGGCGGACAAGCTGGCAATCGCCCGAGCCATGCTCGCGCTTATGGCACCGCTCCCTCCGGACAGCTCGAAGAGCTTCTTCGATTGGCTGCGTGAACATCACCAGACCCAGCGGGCTATCGATCGTTTTTGGAAAGTAGTTCTGGTAAGTGCAATCAACGAAGATCTGGACCGAATCTCGGTACGCTACGGCGCGCAAGTCTTCCGCGAGTCGTTCCTGAAGTCAGCGGATGCGGGGAAAATGGGTGTTCCTACCGTTCCGCTTTCCGAGCTGTATGCGAGCGCCATAGGCTACATAGAGCAGCGTGGTGGCCGCATGCTACTGCGCAACAGTATTGAAGGCGTGGTTTCGAACTCCGAGCAAGTTGTTCTTCAAGGTGCGGGGATATCGGAGTCCTTCGATTATGCGATTCTCGCCGTTCCTTACTATACCCTCGGCAAGCTGTTGCCTGCCCAAAATGGTACAGGCTCGCTAAGCGCGACCTTGCGGCAGCAACTCGAGCGCTTCGAGAGCTCACCGATCACAGGAATCCACCTGTGGTTCGACCGCGAGATCACCGATCTTCCTCACGCCGTGCTGCTCGATCGGACCATTCAGTGGATGTTCCAGAAATCAAAGCTCCAGCCACAGCGCCAACAAGAAGATCCGCAAGGCAGCTATCTCGAGCTGGTCGTCAGCTCATCGAAGTCGCTGGTCGAAATGGGACGGCAGGAGATTATCGATCTCGCCCTGCGCGAATTGGCTGAATTCTTCCCTGCTGTGAAAGCTGCCGCGCTGTTGAAGGCAACAGTGGTGAAAGAAATTCACGCTACGTATTCTGCCCTGCCGGGCTCCGATTCCTATCGGCCAACCTCGCGCTTACCTTGGCCGAGAATCTTTCTCGCCGGGGATTGGACTGCAACCGGCTGGCCGGCAACGATGGAAGGAGCTGTTAGGAGCGGTTACAACGCAGCGCAGGTCCTAACTGACGCAACACACAATCAGCGTACATTTCTGGTAGATGACCTCGCCGCCAGAGGGCTAATGCGCTTGATCTAAGCGGGCACTTAAAAATATTCAGGATGATTCCCAAACCTCTGATGGATCAATCGGCGAGACGATGTCCCCGACCACTTTCATCTTTCCTTTGAGACGCCCAAACCATTTATCAGGCTCATTCAAGACGGGCACGAGCTTAGCTATCGGTTTGCCTCGTTTTGTGATCAGGATCGGTCGTCCGGTCTTGTGGACAAACTCGAGTAGTCTCGAGCACTCTGTCTTAAACTGGCTCGCGGATACCGTTTTGGTAGCCAGATTCCTCGCGTTGGACTTTCTATTCGACATCAGGCTTAAGTCCTGAGCAAAACAATCCCACCCAGCACCAGTATCCCCGAAATCCACCTGCGCTTCGTGACGTGTTCCTTCAGTATGAATTTCGCGCCGATCAGGTTCAGCAGGAAGCTCATCGATGCCGAGGCGGGAATAACGATGCTGAGATCGATGATCGAGAGCGCGGCGAGCATGGTGAAGAAGCTCAGCGTCATGGCGGTGAGTCCGATGAAGAACCATGGTTCGGTGAGTACGCCGCGAACTACTCCCCACATTCCGGCGCGGCGGCGAATCGCGGCGAAATCGCCTACGCGGCGCATCGCTTTCGCCGTGGACATATCGCCGGCGGAGTTCAGGCCCACCAGCACAAGAATCATCAACCACGTCGTCACCAAGCTGTGATGGTTCACGAGTGGGCCTCCCGATGCACCTCGAGGTGAGGACTCACGCCTTCCGGAGTTGGCATAACTGTCAGCGAATGACCTCCGGTGATTAATCCCACTCCCAGGCTGATCATCACAATCCCGATCCAGCGCGTGAGTGGCACGCGCTCGCCCAGCATGAAATGGGCGAGCAGTGCCGTGAGCACGTAACCGAATGTCGTGGAAGGCATGATGTAAGACAGATCCGCCCACGAGAGCGAAGCCAGATAGGAAAAGTAAAAGAGCGCCAGCAACGCGATTCCGAGTGCCACATACGGATGCAGCGGAGCCAGGATCAGATCGCGCCAGCGGTGGATTGAGATTTCTCCGATCTGCTTCATTCCCTTGGCAACGTAGACATCCCCAAGAGTGCTGCCTATGACAATAAAGGCCAGCAGCAGATAACGCAGAAAGTTCATGCTGTGGACATGCCCGTGCGCAGGTGTGCTTTGTTCGACTTCTTGCATTCTCGATGATCGTAAAAAGGACTAGATGTGCAGGGTATCAGATGGGTTTCAATGGAGATTCAAAACCAAAACACGACACGGATTGCACGGATGCTACGGATTACACGGATTCAAACGAATCGATTGATCTTCCTCGGACGTGATTCGTGTGGGTAGCCACTACTTATTTTGCAGATCCGTGTGATCCGTAAAATCCGTGCGATCCGTGTCGTGTTTTGCTTTTAGACTGCCGATTCAGCGAACTTGGCGGGATACGCGTACTTGCGTGCGTGGGAGTTGATTTCCTGGCGCAGGTCTTCCCAGATTGATTCCGGCATTCCCATGAATATCTCGACTACTTTGGGATCGAATTGCCTTCCCGAGAACCGCTTGATTTCCTCACGTGCGGCCTGCACGGTCTGCGCCGCGCGGTATGGACGATCTGAGGTGATCGCATCGAGAGTATCGGCGACCGCAAACAAACGCGCGCCAATGGGAATGTCGTCACCTACGAGGCCGCGCGGATAACCTGTGCCGTCATACTTTTCCTGGTGCGCATAGACGATCTCGGCAGCATCAGCCAGGAACGGAATCTTCTTGAGCATGTGATAGCCGCGGGCGCAGTGCTCGCGCATGATCATGATCTCTTCCTGCGTGAGCGCCCCCGGCTTGCGCAGGATAGCGTCGGGAATGGCCATCTTACCGATGTCGTGCAGGAAGGCTCCGCGCGCGATTACGCGAATCTTCTCGCCGGACATGCCCATCGCGCGCGCCATGGCGATTGTGAATGCAGTGACGCGCTTGGAATGGCCTTCGGTCTCGGCATCTTTCAAATCGAGCGCATCGCCGAGAGCTTCGAGCGTGATGTCGTACGAACGCTCCAAGTCGGCCATGGTTTGGCGGAGCTGCTCCGTGCGGGCCTGCACGAGCGATTCGAGATTCGATTGATAAGCGCGATTTTCCAACCGCAGCTTGCGGTGATCCAGGGCGCGCTTGACCATCGCGAGGAGCTGGTCGCGCTCGAAGGGCTTCAGCAGATAATCGTAGGCGCCATTGCGAATCGCGGCGAGAGCAACTGAGATGTCGTGCACAGCCGTGACCATGATGGCCGGCATGTCCGGATAGCAGTCCTGCACGCGATCGAGCAGCGCGATACCATCCATCTCCGCCATCATCAGGTCAGAGAGCATGAGCTGGAACTCTTCGCCCGATCCCAGAATTTCCAGAGCCTGCTTGCCCGAGGACGCCTGCATCGTGACATAGCCTGCGTTCTGAAGCATCGACGAGACGATCTCGCGTATCGCCTCTTCGTCGTCAACGACCAGGATTCGTTCGGGTGTCATCAATGGCTTGGGAAAATTTGGTGGAAGCTTTGTCATTCTAACCACTTTCGTTAAGGTTCCACCTCAAGCTTTTCACTGAGAGTCCCACCGGAAGTAACGCTAAGAGAAACACAGGTCACGTATTTCGAAGTACCCTGCTCTAACCGGCCAGGCTGTACATCGGCAGATGGGGCTGAAACATGGCTTCAGGTCTCTTGCAAACTTATCGACGGTGGCGGGAATGGGCTCGCGAATTGGGGGAGGTAGGCCTCGTGATAGGCAAAGATCTGGAGCGCTCGGCCTAGGCAGCCAACGGTTTCCGCCGTGTAACAGTTACATAGACCGGAGACTCTGGATAGCCAGATGTGGTATCCGGATACCACATGTGAGACTTTGAGTACCTGTGGAAAACTCGCTCCTTCCTGCGGATTGCCGGCTCAGCTCCCACGAACCGGAAAAACCTTAGACACCAAATCGACACATCTTGCAGCGCGTAGTGCTTGAAATCCGCCATTATTCAGGCTATCAAGCTGTGATCGCGAGCTGCACCTGAGGTGCTCGGTCCAGCAACATTCGATTGGCGAGGAAACTGCTCTAACTAATTGACGAGCGAGAAGAACCAGACCACACAAGGGGCCCCTGAATGTCCAGTCGAGTTGACGGAATCCAGCTAGCAGCTTTTCTCCCCATTATTCGCCATGCGGAGCAGGCTTCTGTCGATCACTATCGCGATGTCTTTGAAGGAAACCGGCATCGCGTCTATTCGCTTTCGTATTACATGACTGACAACGAGCTCACGGCCGAGGACGTAATGACGGCCACCTTTTGCCGCGCTTTTGCGGCCAGCCACAAGCCGGATGCGGAAACCATCGACCGCGCTCTCGTGACTGAACTGCGCGAACTCACTCCGATCGGCAACCTCACCGTCGAGTGCCAACCAGCAACTCAGGTGAATCAGGTGCGCCGCAATACACGGCGTGCCGATCTGGAGCGCGCGGTCGTGCAACTACCCGCCACCGAGCGGCTGATTTTCCTCATGCACGATGTCGAAAACTACGACCACGCTCGCATCGCCCGCACCATCGGAATTACCGAAATGGAATCGAAAGCCGGCCTCTTCCAGGCGCGGCTGAAGCTCAGGGAACTTCTGTCAAATTAAGCTCGGGTGCTCTGGCCATCCCGCAGGGCGAGATCGGACCAGCTTCGATCGCGCGCTGCGGGATCACCCGATCTGCTTCTTCTTTTGCCGCTCTTCCCGCTTTCGCTTCGCCCAGCCTTCTTTGACCACCTGCGCACCGCGTCCAATGGCGAGTGAGTCTGCCGGAACATCGGCCGTAATGCACGAAGCTGCACCGATGTAGGCGCCCTGTCCGATCTTGACTGGCGCAACCAGCGTGGAATCGCTTCCGACAAACGCGCCGTCTTCGATGACGGTCTTGTGCTTGTGTACCCCGTCGTAGTTGCAGGTGATCGTTCCCGCGCCGACATTCACGCCGGCACCGATTTCGGCGTCTCCCAGGTAGGTGAGGTGATTGGCTTTCGAACCCTTGCCCAGTCGAGCTTTCTTGGTCTCAACAAAATTGCCGACGTGCGCTCCCTCGCCGATCTCGCTTCCCGGCCGCACGTGAGAGTACGGACCGACGATCGCACCTGTTGCGATCGAGCTCTCGTCAATGACACAGCCGTAGCGAACGTGGACGTCATTCCCGATGCGGGAATTAGTGATTACCGAATAAGAGCGCACGCGACAGTTCTCGCCTATAGAAGTGTTTCCGAGGAGCTGCACGAACGGCTCGATCGTGGTGTCAGGGGCGACGCTTACTTCGTCGTCGATCACGCAGGTCTCCGGACGAAAGATGGTCACGCCCTGGCTCATCAAAGCCCGCGCCTTCCTCATGCGCATATTTGCATCCAGGCTCACCAGTTCCGCGATGGTATTGCCGCCCAGCACCTCATCGGGATCTTCAGCGCGAATGGCCATCACCTTCTGGCCTTCAGCTACGAGGAGCGCAGCCATATCGGTCAGGTAGTACTCACCGTGAGGATTGTCAGTCTGCAGGCGATCGATGTTTGAAAACAGCGGCTTGGAATTGAAGGCGTAAAACCCTGAATTGATTTCACCTATGTTCGATTGCTCGGGCCGCAGCGACCTCTGCTCCACGATCGCAGCCACGCGATCGGTAGATCCTTCGCGCAGCACTCGTCCATATCCGGTTGGATCGGCGGGGCGAGCAGTGAGGATCGTCATCGCGGCATCCTGGGCGATGTGGAAGTCGCGAATGCGGCGAATCGTTTCAGGACGAATGAGCGGCGCGTCTCCGGAGAGCACTAAGAAGCTCCCGAAACGGGAAAGTTCCTTACGAGCGCTCTGGATCGCGTGCCCAGTGCCCCGCTGCTCCGCCTGGAGCACAAAATTCACGCCGGTGTGCGCGACGGCGGCGCGCACGCGCTCCGCTTCGTGTCCGATGATCACGTAGATGTTCTGCGCCGGAACCACTTCCGCCGCCGATCGAATTACATGCGCGAGTAGCGGCTTACCTCCAACCTCGTGCAGAACCTTAGGCCGCTTCGATTTGAGCCGAGTTCCCTTCCCGGCCGCCATGATGGCAATTGCGAAATCCTGCGATGACATGGAATTCATGTTACGGCAAAACAGCACGGCAATCGCGCGTCGGACCGACGCGCCCCCGCGCGGGTTTTACTTTCACAACTTCTGCACCATAGATACGGTTCAATAGATGCGGTTCAATCACATCCCACCCAAAACACCCGGCCGAGGGCGGCCGCCGGTCCGGATTATTTACATTTTTCTCGCAAACGGCAGCAGCTCCCATGCATCTCATTACTTACTCCCGCGTTCTGCAACTCAGCGAGGTGGGTTTGCGTATTGAGGGAGAGAGTCGTAGTCATGAGTTGCAGATTTCTTCGCGTTCAAGTCTTTGTAGTCGCTGCGGTGCTATCCATAGCAATGCTGCTTTTCGCAGCAACGCATCGGGATAATGCGGCGGGCCCGCAGTATAAGACAGTGATCGACCTCAGCACTTCGATCCCGGCCAATTCGCAGAGAATCGTGCCTCAGACAATGCTCATATCGCCGTCGGCATTCGGCGGCGCATGGAATCTGGAGACTCTGCCCTCCACTCGCCTCATTGCTCCAGTGGCAGTTATCGAAGCCGAGCACAAGAACTTCCCCAATTCGGAATCGCTGGTCACGATGGATGACGTAGCGAATTATGAGCGGCTGCACGGCGCGGTGCCGCAGGGATCGATGATCCTGCTGGCCTCGAGCAAGTCCACATCCACTCCCGTGTTAAACCATGACGCCCTCCACTTCCTCGCTGAAGCCCGCAACATCGTCGCGATCGGCGGCGCAACTACGCAGCTCACTGTCACGGACGAGAACGCGTATCTAGCAAAGAAGGGCATCTACGAACTCCAGAACGTCAGCAACCTTTCCGTAGTCCCGCGCGCGGGAATCGTCGGCGTCGCCGCACCGGAAAAAATCGCCGGAGCCAGCGCAGGCCCGGTTCGGCTGATGGCTCTGGTGAAATAACGAAGCCCGCATCTACCTCCCTTTCCCATTTTGGTCCTAAATTTTCGCTTGACTTTCGCTGCATTTCGTCATAGCACAGAAGTAGTGGCGAAAATGCAAAGCGTCAAGAATACGCGCCTGTCAGGTTCACCATACCGGCGCTGTCTTGTGAACGCCGCTCGGAGATCGTGTCAGCACACACGCGAACTTACCGATGAGATTTCATGAGATTCGATGAGATCGCATGAGACCGGCCGATGAGATATCTCATCTCGGCGAGTGAGATATCTGATGAGATCGCATGAGATTTGATGAGATCAGATGAGATTTAAGCCAAACACGAGAGGGACTGGGGATACGCCCTTGGCTGCGATAACTGTGCGCCCATTGCCGGACACCCAGACTTGGTATGCCGCATCTCGATCTGAAAATGGACGCTTCTTCCTAAGCTCAGTGCTCTGGGGTAACCCCGAAATTGGGCGGGGTTACCCCGTGGAAAATTCGGGGTTACCGTGTGGAAATCTCGGCGTAACCCGGTGGAAAAGTCGGCGTAACCCCAAGCCATGGGAGCAGCGCAGCATCTTTGCATCTATCTCATTTGTAAGGAGATGAACAACAGAGAGGCCCATAGATTCATTTCTATGATCTCGCAGCCGCACTAAACTGACGCACAAAGCCCCTCCGTTCGCCTGCTCGGGAGTCTCCGGAGATCACAGTACCTTAACGACCTTCAGTCCACTCCACTCTGTTAGCTTTTATCTATGCCTCCGCAGCTAGCCATAATTCGTAATTCCGTCGAGCCGCTGTGGCAGGTTCGCGACCAGCAGCAGCACCTGCGTGAACTCATCGCCACAGACGCCGAGCTTAAAGAAGCTCCGCTGCGTCGCGATGTCCGCAACCTGGGACGCATCCTGGGCGAGGTAATCAAAGAGCAGGCCGGCGAGGAGGTCTTCGCGTCCGTTGAGCGGCTGCGGAATTTGAGCATCGAGCAGCGCGAGAAGGGACGCATCGCGAACGATCCATCGCTTCCTTCGATGGACTTGAAGCACGCGTTTCTGGTCGTGCGGGCATTTGCAATCTATTTCGAGTTGGTCAACCTTGCCGAGACGAACCACCGCAAGCGCCGCCGTCGAGCCGCGCAGGTGAATCACAGCGCGCCGCAAGCAGGAACGATCGCCGGTACATTTCGCCGCTTCAAAACCGCGGGAATCAGTCTCGATCAGACGCTTGCAGCGCTGCGCTCGATTTGCGCTGTCCCGGTATTCACCGCGCACCCTACCGAAATCGCTAGACGAACCGTGTTAATGAAGCGCGAGCGCTTGTCGAAATTGCTCGAGGCTCTCGACAATGCTCCGCTAACTGACGAGACGGCGGAGCAGGTAGCAGAGCAGATCGCCGCAGAAATTACAGCGCTGTGGCAGAGCGACGAGGTCCGCCGCCGCACACCGACGGTGCGAGATGAAGTCAAAATGGGACTCGACTATTACCGCGGAAGCCTCATCCGCAGCGTTCCCGAGGTGTACGACGAAATCGCGCGGGCGCTGAATGCCGAATATGATTCCGGTGTCACCGCGGCTGAACTTCCGCGCACGATCGCGTTTGGTTCATGGATCGGCGGCGATCGCGATGGAAATCCTTTCGTCACCGTCTCCAGCACGCAGCAGGCGCTGCAACTGGCACGCGAACTGATCTTGCAGCAGTATGTCCAACTTATTCGCGATCTGATTGTGCTGTTGAGTTCGGCGACCAGCATCAGCGGCATCTCCAACGATCTGCGAAACGCGCTCAAGAAGTACGCCACCGATTTCCCTGACGTGCATGCGCGTGCTCTCACGTATTCCGAGACCGAAGCGTACCGCCATTTTCTGCTCTACGCACTCGAACGGCTTACGCGAGCCGCCAAAAGCGAGCGCGCGCAGGGCGCTTACAACTCGCCGGAGGAGTTCGTCGCTGACTTGCGCCTGGTCCGCGAGAGCCTTGCGCAGAATTGCGGCGGACGCATTGCGGAAGAGCTGCTCGATCCGCTTGTGATTACCGTCGAGACCTTCGGCTTCCATCTGCACACGCTCGACATTCGTCAGCATGCCAAGCTGCACACCGAAGCAATTCAGCAATTGAACGCCGCTACTCACGACCAATTGGGAGCCACCTCCGAGAACACTCAGCTCGTCCTCGACACAATGCGCGCCGTGGCGCAGCTAAAGCGGGAGTATCCGGCGAACGCAATTCGCACGTATGTAATCAGCGGTGCAACTTCCGTACAGGATGTGTTCAACGTGGTTCGACTGGCTGCGATCTGTGGCGTGCAAGTCGCGGCAAGGGACCGCGATCCCGGAATGATGCCGGTCCCTCTGTTCGAGTCGATTCAGGATTTGCGCGCGTGTCCTCAAATCTGCCGCGAGCTGTGGACGGACGCGAGCTATGCTCCGCTTCTCGACTCCTGGAATCGCAAGCAGGAGATCATGCTTGGCTACTCCGACAGCAACAAAGACGGCGGCATGCTCACCAGTCTTTGGGAGATCTACAAAGCCCACCGCGAGCTGCATCGGGTAGCGCGCGAGTGCAACGTACATCTCACGCTTTTTCATGGACGCGGGGGTACCGTCGGTCGAGGCGGTGGGCCGACGCATCGGGCCATGGTCGCCCAGCCGGTCGGAGCCTTTACCGGCCAGTTCAAAATCACAGAACAAGGTGAGGTCCTGAATTGGAAATATGCCGAGCCGATCCTTGCCGAGCGGTCGCTTGAACTCATGGTGGCCGCATCGCTCGAAGCGCTCGTTCGTCCGAACGGTCCACGCGAAGGTGACGACGCGCAGTGGCAGCCTGCGATGGAAGAGCTATCGCGAGTGGCGTTCGCTTATTACCGTAAGCACATCGCCGAGAACCCTGACATTCCGGTCTACTTTGAGCAATCGACGCCTGTTGGCGAGCTGCAGAACGTGAAGATCGGATCACGTCCCTCAAAGCGCAAAGCAACTCGCAGCCTCGAAGACCTGCGCGCAATCCCATGGGTCTTCGGCTGGATGCAGAGCCGATGCCTGCTGCCTGCGTGGTTTGGCGTGGGGCATGCACTGGAGGAATTCAGCAAAACTCAGAGCGGAATTGAGACCTTGCGCCGCATGTACCGGCAATTCCCGCTGTTCAACGATTTAATCGGCAATGTCGAAATGGGACTGGCGAAAGCGGACTTCAACATCGCTCGGCTCTATTCGACCTTGGTTGCCGATGCTGCTCTGCGGGATCGCGTCTTCAAAGCCTTGGAAGAGGAGTTCCATCGCACCACAAGAATGCTGCTTCAGGTCACGGGACAATCGGAGCTACTCGAGAAGAATCCCATTTTGGCACGATCGATCCGGCTGCGAAATCCCTACGTCGATCCCATGAGCATCATGCAGGCTGAGCTCCTGCGCCGAAAGCGCGCAGGGCAGCAAAGTAAGGAACTTGATTACGTGCTGGGAGCAACCATCAACGGAATCGCCGCCGGCTTGCGCAACACGGGATAAAACGGCGGGTTAGCCAAGATTGCGTGGAGCCGGCCGCCCTCGGCCGGGTTTTTGAGGCTGAGATTTAGACATTTTAGGACCTGTGAAAGAATCGTTTCGAGGACCCCGAAGGGAGTCCTGCGAAAACCCGGCCGAGGGCGGCCGGCTCCACGTTGGAATCTGGAACCGCGGAGACATAGTCGATACTGAATGAGCAATTATCCCCCGCATCCTTCAATGAACCGAATTCTTTTCTTTTCGTTTGTCATCTGCGCCGCGTTAATCTCGTCGTCCTGCGGCGGCAAGAAGAGCACTCCGAGCACGGGAGTCTCCATCACCATCTCACCAACGACGGCCAGCGTCGCGGGAGGAGCCACGCAGCAATTCACCGCGACCGTCACAGGTTCAACGAACACGGCCGTCACCTGGCAGGTGAATGGAGAGAACGGTGGAGACGCCATCATAGGCACCATCAGCACGACTGGGTTGTACAGCGCTCCCAATAAATTACCCAGCACAACGACGGTCACAGTGACGGCGGTTTCCCAGGCAGATACAACTAAGACAGCCGTTGCGACGGTAACGCTCACGGCTCCTACAGTAACGATCACAATTGCTCCACCCAGCGCCACGTTAGCCGCCGGCGCCACACAGCAATTCACTGCGACTGTCACCGTGACCGGCAGTTCGAACAATGCGGTCACGTGGAGTGTGAACGGCGTCCAGGGCGGCGACGCGATTCATGGCACGATCGATGCCAATGGTGTCTACACGGCTCCCCTATCGCCTCCCAGAGCAGGAATTACGGTCACAGCTACTTCGCAGGCTAACACCTCATTTTCAACCTCTGTGCCCGTGACGGTACAGTTCGGCAACGCGAGCCTAGCCGGCACATATGTGTTCTTCGCCAGCCGTCCCAGCGATAGCTCCGGTTCGGGATTCTTTTATCGTGCGGGTACGTTCGTCGCCGACGGCAAGGGCAATATCACTGGAGGCGTTAACGATGTCGCCCAAGGAACGGCTGGCACCTTGGGTAGCGGATCGTACACCGTTGGCACGGATGGGCGCGGCTCTTTGACGTTTACTGACGATGGCGGGACACATACATTCTCGTTCGCTCTCACCTCCAACACGCGCGGTCAACTCATTGCTTTCGACTCTGGCCCGGTGATCTCCGGCTTCATTCGCCAGCAGGATCAGACCGCCGCAGCAACTGCACCGAGTGGAAACTATGTCTTCAGTATCAGTGGAGATAGCGCGGGTCCAGCGGCTGCAGTCGGCCAGCTCGCGTTCGGCTCAAGCACGGGAACCGAGGACCTGAATGCGAATGGCATGATTAATCAAAACGTTCCGCTTACCCTTTCTGGTCTAAGCGTAGGCACCGGTGGGCGGGGCGGGCTGCAGATCAATGGGACAGGATTTGTGTTGTACTTAATCGATGCTTCGACATTTGTACTGCTCAATACGGGCGCCGGCACTACGCATCTGGCAGGAGCAGCTTATGCCCAATCTGGAACATTCTCGAATGCATCGCTGGCCACTAGCGCATATTTGGTGAGTGGCAGTACCAGCGGCAGCGCGCCAAAAGCATACGCGCAAGCCGGGCGCTTTGATACTAATGGAGCCGGCACGATCATCAGTGGTGTAGCTGATTCCAATACTGCCGGAGGAACTTCTTCTAATTCCCAATTCGGATCTTCGCTTCCCTACAATGTAGCCTCGAATGGTCGCGTCGCCTTCTCAACCGGAACTTCTGTTGGAAACGCTTCTTTCATCCTGTGGCTGGCCTCGTCGAAGCAGGGAGTAATTATGTCGGCCGACCCGAACGGGCCCGTGGCAACCGGCCTGCTTTTGCAGCAGCAGACAGGAATTTCCTCCGTCACAGGCGGATTTGCCATTGGAGCCTCCGGTACGGATGCGACGGGAGCGACGGTCCAAGCTACGGACGCTCAACTTACGATTGGAAACTTCGGGCTCTTTTCGGGAACAGAAGATGTAAACCCTCCAACTGGAACGCCGGCATCGGCGACGCACTCATTCCAAAATGGGAATGCGGCGATTTCCAATACTTCGACCGAAAGAGGAACGGTTTCTATTCCGGGGACATCCGCATTTCCTGGAGCGAACTTCACTGTTTACTTCGTTAGCGCCGACCGCTTCTTCCTGGTGTCATCCGGACAGGCTGCACCGGTTTTGTCGGGAGTTGCAGAACGACAATGCTCCGATTGCACATTTTGAGATAGTTTTATGCGTCGTCTGTTTTATTTTTTACCGCTTCTCCTCCTGCTCGGTATGCCCTTCGCGCATGCGCAGGAGCGCAGTAAGCGTCTCATCCTCAAGGATGGCACTTACCAGATCGCCACCAAGTGGGAGATTCACGGCGATCGCGTCCACTTCTACAGCGCCGAGCGTTATGACTGGGAGGACATTCCCAATAGTCTTGTCGACTGGGACGCGACTAACAAATTCAACCAGCAAAATCCTCGCGGTGCGAATGCGAACGTCAGCCCCGACGAGGTGAAAGAGGCTGATGCGGAAGAGAAGGCCGAGCGGGAGAAGGAAGAAGCTGCGCGCCCGCTGGTTGCACCTGGTCTGCGTTTGCCCGACAGCGGAGGAGTCTTTCTCTTCGACACATATCGCGGCCAGCCGCAGCTTGTCGAGATTCCGCAGAACGGCGGCGAGCTGAACAAGCAGACGGGAAAGAACATTATGCGAGCCGTGATCAATCCCATTCCCACCGGCTCCAGGCAGAGCATCGAGCTGAAAGGCACCCACGCTAACGCCCAGGTGCACGAAGATACACCGACGCTCTTCGTCGATGTCACGCCATCAACTTCCGACACGCAGGACAACAAGACCGCTTCTGAGCTGAACTCGGCTGATCGCTTCAAGATTGTGCGCGTGCAGGAGAAGAAGAATACGCGCGTGGTGAGCAATGTGAAGATTTCCCTTTTAGGGAAGGTCAGCAACCAGGAAGACATCATTCCCACAACGGCCGAGCAAGTGAACGGCGGTGAGTGGCTGAAGCTCACACCTCAACGTCCTCTAGCCCCCGGAGAGTATGCGGTGGTTGAAATGCTCGATCCCAAAACCATCAACATGTTCGTGTGGGACTTCGGCGTGAATCCAAGGGCACCGGCAAACGCGAGCGCCTGGGTGCCGCAGGCGACCAAAGAAAAAGCTCCAGCTACTACGAATCCTTCTTTGAGTCCACGACCGAAGTAGCTGGCCTTTTTCGTTTATGCGGCGAAAATAGGCAATCAACCAGTGTTAATCGAGGAACCGTTTTCAAGTCTTGGACGTAGATGCAGTTATGGTGCGGGCATGACTTCGTTTGTTGAGGCCGAGCACTAGTTCTTGGTACATCACCAGCTGGTGGTATCTCGCGCGCTGGTCTCCGGCAATCGATCGGTACTTCGTCAGAAAGGAGCGGACCAATGGCAACTTCGCCCATGATGATCGTCCATATTTGCGGCGGAACTTCAGCACTGCTTTCCGGCGCTGCCGCGATGTCGTTCCGCAAAGGCTCCCGTTGGCACCGCGGCGCAGGAAACGTGTTTGTCTTCTCCATGCTCACGATGGCCACTGCAGCAATCTACATCGCGGCGCAGAGACACGAACCAGGCAATGTGAGCGGTGGAATCCTTACGTCTTACATGGTCCTGACAGCATGGCTAACTGCGAGGCGAAGAGACGGAGAGACAAGCAAATATGATCTGGTTCTGCTCTTCGTTCCATTGGCGCTTGCCAGCTTTACTCTGATCTCTGGCATTGCGAAGCTGCGAATTCCAGGACCACCAAAAGATGGTGTACCTGTCGGAATGCATTTCTTCCTGGCTTCGATCATGCTTCTGGCGTTTGCCGGCGACATCCGTATGCTCGCTCGCGGTGGGCTTTTCGGCTCCAAGCGCATCGTCCGCCATCTTTGGCGCATGTGCTTTGGATTTTTCATAGCGACCGGATCATTCTTCCTCGGCCCGGCCAACCGCCCTTTGAGATTCCTTTCAAGAATTGGGTTGCGGCAACAGATATTCCACACTGTGCTCCGTCAGGAAGTCCTCATTTTCCTGGCTGTCCTGCCGTTGCTGCTACTCATTTACTGGATGGTTCGCATTAAGGTCACCAAAGCCTTCGACAAAACGGGCGTGAAACCCCGAGACATTTACATAATTGATGCCAATCAAGCTAAGTTACAAAACAAAGCGCCCGCATTCGATTAAGGCGTTAGCCGGTAAACATGAAGATTGCGTGAGGTCCTGAATCGGGAATCAAATCGGAACGTGGAATACTCATTCAAGCAATGCGATCGAATTCGTTTGCCTGGGCTTTGTGCGTAGCTCGAATCTTCGTCATCGTGGAGTAGTCACCAACAATTTTGTCTGGGCTTTGCAATCGTTTGGCCTATTGTTCACACGGCAAGCCTCAAGTCTTCGCTGATCGGGTTCTGCTGTCCCGATGGCAGGAACACAGAGAACATAGTCCAGCTGTGTCCGGGAGTCGTGCTGCTCTTCACGCGTATCGAACCTCGGTGACGTTCGACAATTCCCTGACTCACCCACAGTCCGAGACCAGTTCCGACATCTTTCTTTGTGGTGAAGAATGGTTCAAACAGACGCTCGCGAATTGGTTGAGGTATACCATGGCCGGAGTCGGCAACGGTAAGCCGTACTCCTGCTCGTGCTTCTGGCGTCCACTCCCTCGCTGCCGATAAGCGGACGCGAATGCGACCGCCACGTGGAACGGCATCGATACTGTTGTTGAGAAGATTGGTAATGAGCTGGCGCATCTCTCCGGGAATCGCACAGATTTCTGGATCGCCATCGATTTCGCTGCGGATTTCCACCGACTTGTTTTTCGCTCTTCCGGCAAATACCGAGATCAGAGGCTCGAGCATTGGGCCGATTCGAACCTGCTCCGGATCTTTGGTGTCGCGATAAAACCCGAGCGTCTGCTTGGTGAGATGGGCGATCCGACCCAGCTCCGCTTCCGCAGCGAGAAGGTAATCATGCGCGTCTTGGGGATTTGAGGTCTGCCTGGCCAGGTAGACGAGATTCGTAACTGCCTCAAGTGGGTTGTTGATTTCGTGCGCAATCGTCGCCGCCAGCCGTCCAACGGAGGCCAGACGTTCGGAAGTACGCAGCGCTTGCTCCGTTTTTTTCTGCTGCGTGATATCGCGCGCGATCTTTGCAGCTCCAACAATTCTGCCGCTCTCGTCCTTCACGGGCGAAATGGTGAGAGAAATATCCAGCCTTTTTCCGCTCTTGGTGAGGCGCACAGTTTCGAAGTGGTCGATGCGTTTTCCGCTCGCGATCGTCCTCAAGATTCGCGGTTCATCGTCGTGCAGCTCTGGGGGAATAATGGTCAAGATCGAACGCCCAATCATCTCTTCAGCGGTATATCCAAAGATGCGCTCCGCCGCTGGGTTCCAGCTGGTGACAATTCCATTCAGATCTTTGCTGATGATGGCATCATCGGCAGATTCGACGATCGCCGCCAGTCGCTGCGCCGCCAAGCTCTGTTCGCTGGCAATGATCGGCACGGGATGCGGGCTGCGAGTCTCATCAGCTTTTCCGGATGGGTTTTTGCTTCTTCGAGGAAACTGGGCTGGCTTTTTGCCTACGCCAGAAGAATTCACGTACAGAACGCCTCGCTAACTGTTTTGTTTGCACCAGGATCATTCCCCGGCACGGACAAGTGGCAACACTCTTAGATGCGGTAGTCGGCAGTTCTGCCGCCTGCTGGCTCGTTTGTTTCAGAAAGAGGCTGTGCTAGAAGACTTCTCCAAGTTTTAGAAGAGCAGACTTCAGGTTTTGCGACAATGTTCATTATGTCGAACAGCAGCAAAGCGAATCTCGTAGCATGTAGAATCTAAGCACGCGAAAGTGGCGGAATTGGCAGACGCACCAGACTTAGGATCTGGCGGGTAAAACCGTGAGGGTTCGAGTCCCTCCTTTCGCACCAGAAACCCACGCATTCGGCTTTCGGCGCTCGGCTTGATCGCGCTATGAGCCGCGTGGTTCTCGTTTGCATCTTCCTGATACGATTGCTGGTCTCTCAATTCCCAAAGACCTTCAATCTGCAATGACAAAGACGATTCTTCTCCTCTTCTGTCTTTCTATTTCCGCGTTTTCCCAAAATGATAATTCCCATTCGAACCCTCAGGCGCAGCCCGCTAATGGCCAGCATTCTTCCGTAGAGCGTCTCGCCGGCTTGAAGCGCAATGACGGATTTATTCCCTTCTACTGGGACGCGAAGAAAGGCGAGCTGCTCTTTGAGCTCTCGCCGGAGCGGCTGGATGCCGAATTCATCTACTTCACTGGTCTTAGCAGCGGCGTTGGTTCGATCGAGATGTTCGCTGACCGCAGCAGTGTGGGAGGGTCCCAGCTTTGCCGATTTGTGCGCTCCGGGCCGAAGGTCCTGGTCGTTGCGGAGAACACCAGTTTCCGCGCCGAGAACGGAAGTCCCGAATTGAAACACTCGGTTGAGCGCAGCTTTCCAACTTCAGTGATTGCTTCTATGCCGATCGAGGCCGAACAGGGCAGCACACTCGTAGTGAATGCCAATCCGCTCGTCGTTCGCGATGCGACCGGATTGCTGAATCAGTTGCGCCGTCCTTCGCGCGCAATTAATGGAATGGTTCGTCCGGTCGCTAATGAGAACGCAGCCAATTGGCGGCTGGACGATCAGCGCAGCGCCGTCGACATGGACCACACGCGCGCGTTTCCGCAGAACACTGAGATCGAGAACATCCTTACGTTTACCAGCGATTCGGGAAGTCGCGGCGTAAATAATCCCGAGCCCGGAGTGCTTACGGTTCACGAGCACATCTCGCTGCTGGCTCTTCCTCCTGCCGGGTACCAGCCGCGCGTCGCCGATCCGCGCGTGGGATTCTTTGGCGAGCGATTCGACGATTTCTCTCGCACCTTCAAACAGTCGCTCAGTCAGAACTTTATCGACCGTTGGCGGCTGGAAAAGAAGGATCCCAGCGCCGCGATGAGCGAACCGGTCAAGCCGATCACGTTTTACCTCGATCGTGCCATTCCTGAGCCGATGCGCTCGGCAGCGCGTCGTGGCACCCTTTGGTGGAACCAGGCATTCGAGCAAGCCGGATTTCGCAATGCGCTCGTCGTCGAAGATCTGCCAGAAGGAGCCGATCCGCTGGATATCCGGTATCCCACAATCCAGTGGACGAACCGCAATGGACGCGGCTGGTCTGTAGGCATGGTTCAAACCGATCCGCGTACTGGGGAAATTCTTCATGCTGTGGTCCAGCTCGATTCGCATCGCATGAGAACCGTCAACAATTACTGGGACGTAGTCACGCCTGGCGCAGCTTCTGGTCGCGACGATTCCGAAATGGACCTGTTCGCCGAGCTCGATGCCGCAGATCCGCAGCTCTCGGAAGATGAGGTGATGGTCCGTCGTATCGCTCTCCTTACCTGTCACGAAATGGGACACGTCCTAGGTCTCGAGCACAATTTCGTCGCCAGCACCTTCGATCGTGGTTCGGTGATGGACTACTTCGCTCCGCGCATTCACATTCGCAAAGACGGAACTGCTGACCTGAGCGATGCCTATATGCAGGGCGTGGGCAGCTACGACAAGTTTGCCATCGAGTGGGGATACAGCACGAGCACTCAGCCGCCCGCATCGCCTGAAGATCCGCAGGAGATCACGAGACTCGACGAAATCGTCCACAAGGCGCTCAGCCAGGGAATATTTTGGGGCAACTACGATGATCCGCGCTGGAACGCATACGACGATGGTCCTGATCCTGTGACATGGCTGCGCGAAGTGCTTCCCGTACGCAATGCGCTCGTCGCGTCCTACACGCCGACGATGCTCCGCAAGCGCGAGCCCGTTTCGAAACTCGCCGCCCGATTTGCCCTCGTATACCTCTTTCATCGTTATGCGCTGGCATCGGCGATCAACACCATCGGCAGCGCGAAGATTCCGCCTGCTCTCGCCGGAGATGGCCAAAAGCCGCTCGAAGTCTGGACTCCGCAGAGCCAACGGGAAGCTCTCCAGCTTTGTCTTCAGGCGCTGCGTCCGGAGCAGATGGAAGTGCCTTCCCGGATCTGGAATGCGCTGGTGCAGCATGAGAACTCAGGAGCCGACCCTGAGGCATATAAATCGAGCGCCGGATATGTGTTCAGTCCATACGATGGCGCACGCTCGATAGCGGAGATTGTCTATGGCGGATTGCTCGATCCCGAACGCCTGGCGCGCATGGACTCGATTCATCACTTCGACAGCGCCTCACCTTCCGCCGTCGAGATCATCTCCGCCTTGGTCAAGAACGCCTTCCCTGCGGCTAGTACTGCTCATGCCGATCTTTCCGATGTCGTGCAGAACGAATTAGCCGATCGACTGATGATCCTGGCTGCCGATGACAATGCGACCGCCGAAGTTCGCGGCGAAGCTTGGGCGGGAGTAAACAGCGTCTCGGCTCATGTTAAGACATCCCAGAATGGGAATGCCGCAGCCATTGAGCGTAGGATTGAAGCATTTGTTCGCGATCCCAAACAGAATGTGCCCAAGTTGAAGCCTTCGGGGGCGCCGGCAGGTCCGCCGATTTAATGTGCCTGAGCCGGTCACCTGCCCGACTGGTTTTGATTGTCATTCCGAACGCCGGCTTTTTGGCGTGAGGAATCCCTATCGATTCGAAGAACGCGGGACCACGCCGATGATGGCTATAGAGATTCCTCACTTCTGCTCACGCGAACTGCACGCGTCAGCATCCGTTCGGAATGAAAGGCCGATAGGCTTAAGCCTCACGGCACCAACACAATTTTCCCGTAACTGCCAGGCTGCATGATTTCTTCATGCGCACGCGCCGCATCGGCCAGAGGAAGTTCTTTTCCGATCACAGGACGCGCTACTCCGGACTCCAATGCCGCGACGAGCGCCGCGTGAATTTGAGCAAGATCTTCTTCCGGAGTGTTCCATAGCGTCATTCCTAAAACGATTGCGTCGCGCACCATGGCATCGCGCGGATTGATCTCGATATTCCCGCGACTGCCGATCACAACGATACGTCCGCGAATCGCCAGCATCGAGAGATCCTGTCCCAGATTTTTGTTGGCGAGCATTTCCAGGATCACATTGGCGCCGCGACCTCCGGTTAACTTCTTCACTTCTTCGGCGACGCTGCCCTGCGTGTGATCAAGCACGTGATCGGCGCCGTTCTCGCGAACCAACCGCATTCCCTCTTCGGTTCCCGCAGTGCCGATCACAGTCATACCGTGTGCGCGCGCCAACTGGACTGCAGCAATACCAACTCCTCCGCTTGCGCCATGCACCAAAACAGTCTCGTTCGCAAGTCCGTGAGCCTTCTGGAAGAGAGCACGGTAGGCGGTCCCATAAGGAACACCCATCGCAGCGCCTTGCTGAAATGAGACGTTCTTCGGTAGCTGGTGCACCTGCGATTCGAGACACACGACCTGCTCGGCGTAGCTGCCGGTCGCGTTCCCTGCTACATAAACGCGATCGCCCGCGCGTACACGCTGCACTCCTGCGCCCACGCTGGTGACTACTCCTGCCGCGTCTGCTCCCGGCGTGTAGGGAAGCTGCGGTTTGATGGCGTAGGTGCCGGTGCGCTGGTATGTCTCGAACGGATTCACGCCTGCGGCGTGAACTTTCACAAGAACTTGCCCTGGGCCAGGTTTTAGATCGGGAATCTCTTCAAGCTTCAAGACCTCAGGCCCGCCAAATTGGTGAACGCGAATCGCTTTCATGTGTCTTTCGCTTATTTCTTCGCGGCTCCGCGCAGATAACCGTCGGTTTTGTTGAGCCAGTCCTGCCGCGGCGGATAGAAGATGTCGAGATCGACTGTGTCTTCGATCGCTTCGGCTTTGTGCGGCATGTTTGATGGAATGTTGAGCACCTCGCCCTCGCGCACCGTAATCTCTTTGCCATCGATAGAAAACTTGAGCGCGCCTTCGAGAATGTAGGTCACCTGCTCGTTGACATGACTGTGTTCGGGCACAACGCAGCCTTTCTTCAGCAATACGCGAGCGAGCATGACCTCGTCGCCGGTAATGATCTGTCGATCGAGCAGCGGATTCACCTGCTCGAGTTCGACGTCCTTCCACGCAATGTATTTCAGCATAGGCAGATAAAGATATCAGGTGCAATGCACCGACGCGCGAGGCGTGTAACAGAACCGCCGGCGGTAGATCGCGGTCGCCAGCAGACGCCGACTTTGCGTCTGCTGGGGGATAGTCGGTGGATCGAAGATGGGCAGACGGCCAGCTCCCAGCGAATGGATGAAGCGACCATTCAGGTTGAACGCAGCCGCAAAAGATCCGGCTACCCACGCCTATTTGCGGCGGTTCCGTTACCATTCCACGGTCCTCCGTTCTTCACTGCTCCGGCGCGCCAGCTCAACTCCGTGCATTACATCCAGCATCTGCTCGCTCGTTACTGCAGGTTTGTTTTTTCCCAGAATGGCGTCGCGAACATTTTCATAGAACAGACGGTAGTCTCCAGATTGTGTTTCCACGCGCTCTGCCCCGTTTGCCGATTGGAGAGTTCCCCAAAATTCGCGCGCTTCGTCTCCCCAGGAACCATCTCTCGGCACCTCGCCACGCTTGAGCGCTTCTTCCTGCGGGTCGATTCCGTGCTTCACATACGCGGCCTTCTCGCCGCGCACAAGGAAGCGCAGATCCGGAGCAAGGGCGACCATGCTGGCGCGAAGCAGAGCACGCATTTTCGGATAGTGCAGGAGGACGTCGAAAGCATCATCAACCCGGCCTCCTTCGCGTTCAATGCGAATATCGGCGGTGATCGCCTCTGGTGTGCCGAACAGAAGCAACGCTTGGTCGAGCAAATGAACTCCCAGATCAAAGAAGATTCCGCTTCCCGGTTCGGGACGCTCTCGCCAGGCATCGGGCCTCAGCTCCAGGCGATAACGATCGAAGTGGGACTCGAACAGAACGACGCGGCCCAGGGAATCTCCGGCAAGTAGCCGCGAGAGAGTGCGAAAATCACCGTCGAACCTGCGATTTTGGTAAACCGTCAACAACCGCCCGCGCTGACTGGCCAGATCGACTAACTCTTTGGCTTCGCCGTAAGTGGTGGTGAACGGCTTATCGACTACGACATCCTTCCCTGCCAGCAGACATTGCTTCGCCAGAGGATAATGCGAGGTATTTGGTGTAGCGACCACAACGAGTTGAATTTCCGGAATTGCCAGAAGCTCTTCAACCGAACGCACCTGAGTAGCATTTGGATAAAGACGCAATGCATCGTCGCCTTTTCTCTGCACAATGGCGCGGAGATTTAACCCAGTCACCGACGATATGATCGGTGCGTGGAATACGCGTCCTGCAAAGCCGTAGCCGATGATTCCAACGTTGATGGTCAAAAGCTTGTCCTCTCAAACCAGAACACGACGCGGATTACATGGATTCTACGGATAAACCAGCAGTGCATGCAGAGCGACTGACGTCACACAAGTCCCTCGGTTTCCCTCAAGTTCGTTGAGTTCCCCAAATCGTCTTTATGCGTAGCCTCTGTGAAATCCGTGTCATGTTTCGCTTACGTATAATCGAATTTTTCCGACATTCTTCATGATCCAGACTCTGTTCGGCAGCCTCGACGAGGAAAAAAACAAAAAGCCAGGCTTTCTTGATCGCATGAAAGAGGCGGTCTCGCGTACGCGCGAGAACCTCAGCGAGCGTATCGATGAGATCGTCGCTTTCAATAAGGAAATCGACGCCAATACCTTGGACGATCTCGAGGCTACGCTCATCGCTGCCGACCTGGGCACCGCGACCACTACCGACATCCTCAATGGTCTGCGTGAACGCGCCACTCACAAGCAGATTGGCAATGTGGAAGAGTTAAAGCGTTTATTGAAGGAGCAGATTGCGGCAATTCTCAATGGTTCCTCAAATGTTCCCGTGAAACAGGTTGATGGACCAGAGGTTTTGCTGATTGTTGGAGTAAACGGTACCGGTAAGACGACAACCATCGGCAAACTCGCGAATCTTTTTCGCAGTCAAGGCAAGACGGTGTTGATGTGCGCGGCGGATACCTTCCGAGCGGCTGCGATCGAGCAGCTTGAAGTCTGGGGATCGCGCACTGGAGTCGAGGTGATCAAAACCAAGCCAGGAGGCGATCCATCGGCAGTGTTGTTCGATGGGATCAGCGCTGCTAAAGCGCGCGGGACGGACTACGTGATTGTCGATACCGCCGGGCGCCTGCATACGAAGCAGAATCTAATGGCCGAACTCGAAAAGATGCGCCGTACGGCAAAGAAAGTCATTCCGGAAGCGCCCCATGAAACTCTGCTCGTGATGGACGCAACCACTGGCCAGAACGGTCTGCAACAGGCCAGACAGTTCACGCAGTCAGCCGGCGTGACTGGAATCGTGCTCACCAAGCTGGACGGGACGGCAAAGGGTGGTGTGGTTGTGGCCATATCGCGCGAGCTGGGACTGCCCGTTCGCTATGTTGGAGTCGGCGAGAAGGCCGGCGATCTGCTGCCATTCGACTCGCAGTCGTTTGTCGATTCACTTTTTGCATAACTCATGCCAGCGCACGATCACGAACAGTTCATGCGCCGTGCAATGGAGCTGGCGCGACAAAGCATCGCGCTGACTTCGCCGAATCCGCACGTTGGTGCGGTCGTCGTCAGCCCTGCTGGCGAAATCGTCGGCGAGGGATTTCATACCTACGAGGGCGTGAAGCACGCCGAAGTACTTGCGATCGAACAAGCCGGAGAACGTGCACGAGGCGCAACCCTTTATCTGAATCTCGAACCCTGCTCTCACGTTGGGCGCACCGGACCATGCGCTGAAGCCGTGATCTCCGCAGGCATCGCCCGTGTGTATGCCGCGATGCAGGATCCCAACCCTGCCGTTTCGGGAAAGGGTTTCGAACGGCTGCGCTCTGCTGGTATCGAAGTCCACGTCGGATTGCTTGAGACGGAAGCGCGCAAGTTGAATGAGGCGTTTGCGCATTACATCGTCCACAAGACTCCCTTCGTCACCTTGAAAGCGGGCATGACTCTCGACGGCAAAATCGCGCCACCATATACACCTCCGACTGGTGATGTCGGTTTGGGCGATGCTGCCGGAGGCTGGATCACCAGCGCAGAAGCACGTGCGCATGTTCAGGAATTACGTCACGCTGCGGATGCCATCCTTGTCGGCGTAAATACCGTGATTGCTGACAATCCTCTGCTGACTGATCGCACGGGACAGCCCAGGCGCCGTCCGCTGCTGCGCGTCGTCAGCGACTCCAAGCTGCGACTGCCTCTCGATTCCCGTTTGGTGAAGACCGTCAAAGATGATCTGATCGTCTTTTGCTCCTTCGCGGAGGAGAAGAAGCGGCGCGAGCTCCAAGATCGTGGAATTCGCGTAGAGCAAGTCAAGCTTGGCGCTCTCGACGGTCGTCCGGATATCGCCGCCGTGATCCAGAAACTCGGCGAGATGGAAATCACGAGCTTAATCATCGAAGGTGGTGCGCTGGTGAATTGGACGGCTCTGGCGGCGAACGTAGTCGACAAAGTCTTTCTGTTCTACGCTCCAAAGATTCTCGCCGGCACCGGCTCTGTGCCATTCGCAAGTGGACCGGGATTCCCGCGCATCAGCGAAGCGGCACGGGTACACTCAATTTCACTGCATCGGTTCGGAGAAGATTTTGCAGTGGAGGGATACATCAAGGATCCTTACAAAACGTGAAGGACCTGCGGCCGCCCTCGGCCGGGTGTATTGGTGGGATTGTCACAGGTGTTACTTATCTTTTACTGAGTTCGTCAGTGCGATGAAAAACCCGCGCGAGGGAGCGCGTCGGTCCGGATTTTGAGCCATGTTTACTGGATTAATCCAACAAACCGGAACAATCGAATCTCTCGAAAAGCGGGGAGGCACGATGCGCATCCGCGTCTCCGCGCCCGGGCTTGGGTCCAAATTGGAAGAAGGCGATAGTGTTAGCGTGAGCGGTGTTTGTCTCACAGCGCTCAACCCGACTGCCGATTCCTTCGAAGCGGATCTTGCTCAAGAGACGATTGCACGCACTTCGCTTTCCCGCCTCGCACCCGGACGTGTTGTCAATTTGGAACTACCAACTCCCGCCGGCACACCGCTTGGCGGACACATTGTGCAGGGTCACGTGGACGGAACCGGTACGCTGATCTCGCTCCGTCCGACTAGCGACGAAAGCGGCGACCGATGGCTGGAGATCGAGATTCCCGAGTCACTCACTCGCTATGTTGTGGAGAAGGGCTCAATCACTGTCGAGGGCATCAGCCTCACCGTGGCCAAAGTCTCGGGCAGGCGCCTCACAATCGCGATCATTCCACATACTTATGCAGAGACGAATCTTCATGCCCTCTCATCAGGTGAGCCGGTGAATATTGAAGTCGATGTGCTGGCACGGTACGCGGAGAAGCAGCGCGCTGCAGAAAAGGGCTGGACAATCGAGGAGTTGGTAGCTAGAGGGTTTTAGTGGCCGCGGCAGCCGGCCGGAGATTTGCCGCCTGACCAGCTCCGAATTAGCCATGCCATTGGGCCATGTCGGCGAACGCATTGGCAAACTTCGCGGCTGCCTCACCGCTTAGCACCCCAGCAACCGCAACAGCGGCGCTTGCCGGGGACCCGCCTACCCGCGGTTCTGTTTTTTGCCGGCCAGCAGCGCGAGCTCGCGCCACTTCCAATGGCAATCAACGTCGGCGAAGCCGATTTCGCGCAGCCAATGAAGTTGAGTCTCAACATCGAGCAGTTTGTTTGAGGGATCCTCCTGCTCGGGAGCCGTGTCGATGGATCGCAGGAATTCGTGGTGCAGAGCAATCGTCGGCGAAGAGACGTGCTCGAGGTTGCAGAAGGCTCCTCCGGGAGCGAGCACTTCAAAGATCTCGCGATACAGGCTCTGCTTGCGCTGGTGCTGCAGATGATGGATGGCGAAGCTGGAGATCACGCAATCGAAGTTTCCTATTTCGGGCAGGGGATTTGCGAGATCATGGGCGACGACAGTTGCCCCCGCAGCCGATCGAAAGCGATCACGTAAGGTGTCCAACATAGTGGGAGAGAAATCCAGAGCCACGAATTGCGCATGTGGCTTAGCGGCCCTGACAAGGTCAAGCAGTCGTCCACCTCCGCTTCCCAGATCGAGAATGCGCACGGCGCTCTCGGGGACAAACTCCAACAGCGTGGCCTCACCTTCCACGCGATGAGGGATCGTGTCTGCGCGGCGAAGATATTCGAGAGCGTGCTCGGCGGAGGGCCAGAGATTTACGTCGGGTGAGAGACTCATTGATGACATTCTCGCATGCCGATCAGGCAGGTTATTTTGGAGATAACAACGCCGTCAAGGGCGTGTCATCCTGAAGCGCTTTCTTTGCGCGAAGGATCTCCCGCAATGTCTCAATAGAAATGCTCTGTCCAGGCTCTTCGGCCATAAACCTGGCTTCTGGATGAGAGCCAGATAAGTGCGCCTCAGATTGAACCATTCCGGGAGATCCTTCGCGCAAAAGAAGCGCTTCAGGATGACAAATGACGGAGAGCATTCCAAAGAATAACCTGAATAATCCAAGTGAAGTCGGTGCCTCACACTAATGCATCGAGGTTAGAATAGGCTCCGACTCACGGCCGTTCTCGTCCTGCGGTCACGCCACCTCGGCCCATGAATTCTGATCAGAACGCACTTGCGGCGCTGAAACGCTATTGGGGCTATGACTCCTTTCGTCCTTTGCAGGAGCGCATCGTCAATAGCCTGCTTGCTGGTCGGGATACTTGCGTGGTGATGCCCACCGGTGGCGGCAAATCGCTCTGCTACCAGTTGCCGGCGGCGATGCTGGAAGACCGCACCGTCGTCGTGATCTCTCCGCTGATCGCCTTGATGCAGGACCAGCTTGCGCAACTCACGCAGATGGGGATTCCTGCGAGCGTGCTCAACAGTGCAATGAGCGCAGGCGATCAATCGGAGATCGCAATCAAAGCAGTTCGAGGCGAGTTTCGTCTGCTATACCTTTCACCCGAGCGCCTCGCGCGTAAAGACACGATTGACTGGCTCAAGCAGGTTCCGGTCTCATACTTTGCCATCGATGAAGCGCACTGCATTTCTGAATGGGGACACGAGTTTCGTCCGGAGTACCGTCAGCTCAGCGCGCTGCGTCAGCACTTTCCCGAGTGCCCGATTGCGGCGTTCACGGCCAGTGCTACGCGGCAGGTGCGGCACGACATTATTCATCAACTGCGGCTGCGTAATCCGGATAAGTACATCGCCAGCTTTCATCGTCGGAACCTGCGTTACATCGTAAAAGAATGCGACTCGTGGGCGCAGCCCGATCTGCTTCTTCGAGCACTCAACAAATACGCGAACGCTAACGTAATCGTTTATGCCCCGACGATCAGGCGCGTCGAAGAGACGGTGGACTTCCTCGAAACGCGCGGCATTCCCGCTATTGCCTATCACGGCCAAATGGATGCTGAGACGCGCCGCAAGAATCAAGAGCGCTGGACGTCAGATGAAGTGCGAGTCATTGTGGGAACGATTGCTTTTGGGCTCGGCATCAACAAGGCCGCTGTTCGCGCGGTGATTCATCTCTCGTTACCGAAGTCGATCGAGCAGTACTACCAGGAAGCTGGACGTGCCGGACGCGACGGAGAGCCTGCGGATTGTCTGCTGCTCTGGCAAAAGCGTGATATTGGGCTGCTGACTTATTTCATTGATCAAATCACCGATCCTGCGGAGAAGGAGCGCTCCTGGCAGCGGTATCACCAAGTCAGACGGTTCGTAGAGAGCAGCGTGTGCCGACACCTGCAGGTTTGTTCCCATTTTGGCGAGACGCCGAAGTGGACGACCTGCGGTGCGTGCGACGTATGCGGCTCGCAGCCAGACTGGCTGGTTGTGCCTGTTGAGCAGCCAACGCGCAAACGGCGGCGTGCTATGGCCTTCTCTGCGGTCAGTAACGGCTCGCCGCAATCGCTGCCTGCGCCCGAGCCTACGCTCTCCGACGTCGATTACGAACTTAAAGAGTACCTTCGCGAATGGCGAAGACAGACCTCGCGCGAGCAGGGACTAGCTGCGTTTGTCGTGATGCACGACAGCACACTCGAGGCGCTCTGTCGTATGCAACCCATGAATCTCATGGAGCTAAAGCGCGTTCCCGGAATGGGAGAGCGTAAAGTCGCGTCCTATGGTGCGCAGATCCTAAAGGCTATGCAGGAATTCCGCGCCGGAGCGCGTGCCACCGGGAACAGTTCGGGAGCCAGGAAGACGTCCAAACCATCGGAGGAAACGAGACGGCTGCTAGCTCGGGGCCACACGCTGCAGGAAATTGCAGAAATTCGCGGACGACAGCTTGGGAGTGTCGTGGCGCTGGTCGCCGATATGGTAGAAGGCGGCGAACTGGATTTTCAGCCGCAATGGATCGGGGAAGAAAAACTGCAAAGCATTGAAGCTGCATTCGCTACCGTGGGTGGAGATAAACTGCGGCCCATCAAAGATGCTTTGCCTCCGGAGATCACCTTCGATGAGATTCGGCTCGCACTAGCTAAGCGACGAGCGCAGCAAGCTCGCGTCTAAGAGGGATGTTCACCACAGAGAACACAGAGCCACGCAGGGGAAAAACAATTTCCCCAGTCCTTTCTCTCTGGCCCTCCGCATCCTCTGCGGTGAATAGCTCGGGTTAAAGGCCACGGGGAACCAACAGGAAGCTTTCGATCGCGATCGCCGCCGCCTGCCTGTTGCGGGAAGGATCGAGGCGGAAGATCAAGCGGATTTGATTAAACCGTTCCAAATGAGAGTGCAGGGGCACGATGAAATTCTTAGTATCTGCTCGGGAACTTCGTGCGTTCTCGGCCGCTGGATTTGCGTTCAGGCGTTCGACTCCGAGTGAGATGGTGGGAAGTCCCCACGTGTGCGTGTCGGCCAGGACAAGCTCTACTGAGACTGTTCCCGGATTGGGATCGGCATCGAGCATCGCCAGTTCAATCTTTTCAAGATCACGTGCGTCAATTGGTTCATCCAACGTTTGCACTGCCTCCATTTGCAGCGGTTTGCGATTCGAGGAGCGCACGCCGACATTCGCCGGATCGCCTTCTGCTGTTATCGAATCGAAAGGCGGACGAATAAATGGATCCTGGAAGAACCAGTAAGAACCAGTAAACGGGATATGCAGCGGATTTTTGAGACCAGGTGTTCTTGCATTCAGGACAATTTGGGGTACCTTCGCGGATTTCATCTCCGGCAGACGCTTTGGCGTGAGGATCACTCCTATGTAGCCGTCGCTGCGAATCGGTGTTTGCTCGATTCGTAAGCGATGACTACGCACAATAGCTCCGCCGGCCTTGCGCATAAACAAGCTGCGCAGTAAAGCTGCTAATGACGCGTCACCATGAGATGAGGAGATGAATGGTAATAGTCCGATAAGCACCATTGCTGTCGCGCATGCCGTGCTCAGAAGAAGCCGGTTCTCGGTTCGAGAAATAAATCGATACTGCCGGTTGGGCCCAAAATCTCGGGGAAGTTGAGTCGCAAGGACTGCAGCGCCAGCTACGAACAAAACCATGGCAAGCTCGCGTTCGGCAATCCAGTTCGCCAAGACAGCCATTTGCAGCACCGCAGACGCTAAAATCGCGAGGCCGAGCGGCTTGGAGAACCGACTCAATTCCTCCAGTCGAGAGTAGTTACCCTGGGCTGGTGATCCATCCATCTGACCAGTGGTTAACTCTTCTCGCTTGCCAGCGACTCCCAAAACGGAAAATCCGCCAATCACCATTCCGGCAGCGATCACTCCCGCCCAGGCCGAGCGTTCGAGCAGCAGAATCATCAATGGCGCAGTCCAGACAGCTACGATGGTGAATAGAGCGAGATTGCGCCGCGTTTGGCGATCTTCAAAGCGCGCGCCCGGACCGTATCCCGCCACCGCTCCCGAGAACGCCGCAATGAGGACGATTCCCACGTATTCGAGGGCAACGATGATCGGCGGCATCCACCAGAGCTGCTGAATGGACGGAGGCGTGATCCAGTGTCTGAGAACAACGTAGCGCGACGGACACGCAATGAACGCGGCGATTAAACCGGCGAGGATTGAGTACGAGAGCGCTCGACGGGAGAGCACCGAAAAAGGGACTTCAGGAAAAGGCTTGGGCGGTCCGTCGCCGTCCGCTTTCCGCGGAATGTTCAGAAAAGACACAATGAGGGAGCAGCCTCAGCCAATGGCCGACAAGTGCTTTGGACACCTCAAGTGTAGTCGCGGTTCCCCAGTGTGATGAAGGGGCGGAATGCCAAATAAGAAGGAAGACGGAGAACAGGTTATAGGAAATGCGATAACCGCTGTCCTGTAACCTGTTCCCTGCTGTCCTTTAACCTATTGGCTGGCTGATGCAGCTCCCAGTGTGTCTGCGCCTGCGACGGACGCGGATGAAACCGGCGACACAGCCTGATAGCTCGGTGTCGGATGGTTATAGAGGCCGAACAGCAAGTGATAGCGGACCTTCAGCACCTCGCAGAGCATCTGGAACGAAGCGCTCATGATATTGAGCCGGCTGCGGTCGTCGTGAACAGCTTCCACTCCAATCTCCTTCACGATGAAGCAGAAGCGATCGGCAAGCATGAGCACTTCGGGATCGAATCCCCAGCGTTCGATGCGTTGACGGGAAAAGATCAGGCGCGCAGCCCTGCGCTTCAGCGCTTTAAAACCGCACTGAGTATCTTCAAAGCGCAGGCCCAGAACGGAACGGACGACCATCTGGAATCCAGCGCTGCACATGCGGCGGTACCAGGGCGCTGCAACGCGCTCTCCCCCGGCAATGGCTCCTCGCGACCCAATAGCAATGTCAGCGCCTTCGCGAATGGCGGCCAGGAGCTTGCGTGCTTCCTGAATTGGAACAGATAGATCGGCATCGCAGAGCAGAAGAATTTCTCCGAGCGCGGCTTCGACTCCGCGACGCAGTGTGAATCCTTTGCCGCGATTAATGTGATTCTGAAGCAAGCGGAGATACGGGAGCTGTTGCATGTAGCGCGTCACCAGACGCGCGGTGCCGTCGGTTGAGCCGTCGTCGACAACGATGATTTCAGCGTTCCACTCTTCCTGTTTTATGAATGCAGCAATCTTGTCAAGGGTGGCGTCGAGCCGGCACTCTTCGTTGTAAGCCGGGATGACGATCGTGAGCGAATACATGGTTCACCTTGGGGTCAGTGTGTCCATCGCTTCTGTCGCCCGGTGAAATCGAGACGGCCAGACCTCGATCGTCTGGACCGGCTTCCCTTTCGAGGCTTTGTTTCGCCGCTTCAATGCAATGTACTTCGCGAATGACTGAAGATACTGATCGACTACTTTCTCCATCGTCATGCGCACCGCTACCGAGAAGTTCTGCTCCGCCATTTCTTGCTGCAGAGTCGGATTCTCGAGTAGATCAGCCAGGA
>CAYNPS010000002.1:82388-88889 GCA_964399125.1 uncultured Terriglobales bacterium | reverse complement strand
ACAGAAAGCCGTTTGATCTGATCTTCCAGCGTGCGAAAAATGAAGAATGGTCGGGGAGAGAGGATTTGAACCTCCGACCCCCTGGTCCCGAATCACGTTCATTACCAATCGAAAGCTCCGCGTAGCGCTTCTCATCCACGGATGATCAAGCGCACGCTTGCCTGCCAACATTCATCTTTATTCCACCGGGTGTGGCTGCGCAATTGAGAGGTGAAAACACCGCGGTGATCTTGCAGCTCATGATTTTGATCACAGCACACCCCTTCAATGCCCGCCAGCGAGGAGTGGCGATGGCGTTCCGTCTGACCACTTGCTCACGGGAACGTCAATTGTGGTGTAACGGCCCACCTTTTCTTCGTGCGCGTCCAACGGGACGTCATCTCCCAAGTCGGATCCTAACGCTTTAGGATCGATTTCGGGGACAAAGAACATCACGTGGGGGAGCCAGGGTCCTTTAACGCTGGCATTCAAGTAACCTTGCTTTGACAGCATGTAGGACACTGAACCGGGCTCCGGCGTGGGCAACTCACCTTTCGCGATGCCCTCGATGATGGCGTCCTCGATCTGAGTGTTCGAACGTCCGGCTATTGCCAGTTCGGTCTTCTTGAGGTAGATCGGAAGAAAGGACCGCACTGCGGGAGCGCTAAGGCAGATCGGACCGTGTATTTTTGGGTCCCAAAAAGCCGGATTGTTTTTCGGTAGATCCCATGATCGTCCCACCACGCATACGAAACCGTTCTTCCCCTCCACGGCCGTTTCATAGCCATGCCGTCCAAGAACCAGCACCTTGGCACCGCTCGAAATCGAATTCGGGCCGGCGCTGCGGGCCATCGCAATCTCCGTATCGCGCTCCATCAGATATGGTTCGATTGAGGCCATGGTGGACAGCGAAGAGTTGTCTTGCGCCTGGAGCCGCCACGGAGTTGAAAGGCCAAACACTACTGCAAAGCTCAAACAAGCAACTGCAACGAATTTTCGGCTCCGCATAATTCCTCCTGCGTATTGTTTTCTGTCCCCTAGATCGTTCAACTTGCGACGACGTTCGAACATTTGATCGGACGCTGCTCTACGCTCGGCCTCTGCGCGGCTTTGCAATCTCCCCAGCTCTCGCCCTGCACGCACGGTTACGATACCCACTTCTTCTGAATTTCCAGAACCGCCTCACGAAATGCCGCCTGCAACGGATCAAACGCCGAGTGCGAAATCTTTTCTACGGCAGGCGTGGCTTCCTCCAGCGTCCCCTTCCCGAATGGCGGCTGCGGGTCATATTCCAGAGCCAGCGTGAGAAACCGCGCATAATCCTCTCCCCGCAATTGCCCCGCGACGCGCAGGCCGAAATCAATTCCCGACCTGATGCCACCTGCGGTGATCCGGTTGCGGTCTTGTACGACACGGTTGACCACAAGCTCAGCTCCAAGCTGGGGCAAGAGGTCACGCACGGCCCAGTGCGATGTCGCTTTATAGCCGCGGAGAAGGCCGGCGGCGCCGAGGACCATGGATCCAGTGCACACGCTCGTTACCAGCTTCGCGGTCTTTCCACGCCGCACCAAAAAATCGAGCGTTTCGCTATCCGTCATCAGCGCCACAGTGCCATCACTGCCGCCTCCTACAAACAGGATGTCCACCGGATCAGCACAATCCGCGAAGGTTTTGGAGGGCTGGATGGTGATCCCGGTATCGCTTCTCACCAGGTCCTTCGTCTTTGCGACAAGCTCTACATTGGTGTTCGGGAGGTAGCCAAATACTTGCTGGGGACCGATCAGATCAAGCGCAGTCATGCCGGGATAAATCAGCATCGCGATTTCTGTCGGTTTCTCCGTTATGGAACGTCGCTTGCCACTGATGTCGTGGGTTTGCCGCTGTGCAGCGGCTAGCTTCACGAAGGCTCCACTCAAAGCCGCAGCGCATAACTGTTGGTTGAATTCACGTCGGTTCATGTCGATGCCTCCTCTTTCACTTGAATACTTTTCAAATTCCTCGCGTATTTCGACATATTGCTGGAGGCAGCCTCAGTGATAACGCGGTGCTCGTTCGATACCTTGAGCCACGGTCTCCGCTGCTCGTTGTCACCGAAATGCAGTCTATTCTCGATGACTTAAATCTTGACCTTTGCACACCCATAATCCCGTAAGGCTTCGCCAAAGCTCGGCATAAGCTTCTCCAAAGGCGAGTTTTCTCCGGGAGTCAGCACGAGAGGCACGCTAGCCGCACTGCGCTGCGCCGCTTTTAAATTTCTCATCTGAAAAGTCCTACATACCCGGTGCGGCCGTTCCTTTTTGCGGCATCGACAAGCTCTCAAGCAAGTTCCTGAGAGCATCGTTAAAGACGCTTGGTTGATCTATGAAAATGGCATGCGCGGCATCCTTGATGACAATGAATTTGGCGCCCGGGATTGTAGCCGCCATTTCTCTTTCGATATCGATTAATGGATTGTCGGCTGCCCCGATAACCAGGCACGGTTTTCTCAGCTTGCGCAATATAGGTCGTCGGTCGATGCCAAAAATATCCGATACCAACATTGCAATCCCGCTGTCCGTAGGGGTCTCAAGAGTGAATTGCACCAGCGCAGCCAGATCAAGTTCGGGGTGAGGCTGCTTGAATATCGAATGCACCATTCCTTCTGACATTGCTTTCGGATGGCTCGCATACAAAGCCAAGTTAGACAAGATGACTTTGCTAAATTGTGGATGAATTTCGATCTCCGCCGGACCTGCGGTTACCGCGCTATCGACGAAGACTACGGCCGCAACGGACTCAACCCCGAATTGCTGAAGGTACGCCGCAACATCCTGTGAGCCTTGAGACCAGCCGACCAAGATGGGATCGGAAATGCCAAGAGCCCTGAGGATAGCGTACATATCTTGGGCTCGAGTTTCAGGAGTATTGTTCTCAGCGGTTTTGGTTGAACTACCCTGTGATCGCGGATCGACGGCTATGACACGAATCATTGGACCAAAGGTTTCGAGCTGCCCTTTCCACAAGTATGCCGGCAGCCGCCAGCCAGGAATCAATACGAGCGAGCGCTTTGACCTTTGATCGCCCGATTCCAAATAGTGAATGCGGATTCCCGATGTAATGGTGGTGTATTTCTCCTGAATGGCTTTTGCACTCTGACTAAATAGCGAGGTTGTCATTGTCAATAATAAAAGAGGAATAGCACAACTTGCCCTTTGCATTGAGCCCACCTGATATCAATGATCCCTCAAATTGCTCTGAGGCCACCCCATCGGGAAACTCGTTTGACGGAGACTCAACTAATACGCCATTACTTCTCCTCTACTAATAGCCTTAACCCAAAACCGACGAATACCAGACCTGTGAGGCGATTTAATGTATTCTCGACGCTTGGCCTGCGAAGCCAAAGAGAAAGGGGTTGTACAGCAACAATGAGGAGAGCAAACCAGACAATCCCTTCGCAGACGTGAATGCAGGCGAGTAGGATGCTAAATGCGCTGACATTGACCCCAGCGGGAATGAATAAAGGCAAGAAAGAAACATAAAATACGCCGACTTTCGGATTCAGCAAATTCGTAAACAGGCCGCGACTGAAGAATTGTCGAGAACTGATTTCAACCTGTTCATCTTTCAAGTCGAGCGATCCTCTCGTAGTCTCTGCCCTACCGAAGCGGCCGAACATCCTGCAGCCAAGAAAGACCAGATAGCAAGCGCCGGTTATTCGAAGCAAAGTATAAGCAAGGTGGGAGGCATTCAACAAAACCCCGAGGCCAACCGCCGCACAAAAGCCCCAGATGAAAAGACCCAAACAAATTCCGAGCCCGGTTGTAACCGCTGCCTTAGCTCCATCAACTGCAGTCGTGCGCAGAACCAGCATAGTATCCAATCCTGGTGTGATTGTTAATAAACACGATGCAAAGAGAAATGTAATCAGCGCACACGAAATCGTCATGTCCTCAGCCCCGCGGGTCGGCTCTCATTTGAAGACTCTTGGTTTACTAGAGATTGAGCTAAGGTCGTTCAAATAGCGTCTTCCTTGGGTCAAGCCGTTTTTGCTGAACCCTGCCACAATGACTTTGAAATTAGGTCACAAGCCGCGCCGATCACATGGAACTATTCGGAAGCGGAAGTGAGGACTGACCAAAGACATATCTCCATCCTGACGGAGTGCGGATGTATGTATCGCTAAACCAGAATTTGTGATCGAACGACTTCCCATCGCTCGTGTACTTTTCCCATAGTTTCGCGGTGACAACGGCGGTATCGCCCCAGACTCGAACGGTTTGAGATTCCTCATCGTTCCTCTCGTATACATCTCCCCTTTGCGCATCATCAAGCATGTCTTTCTTACTGTAGGTTTTGCCGGAACCGGTCACGAGAACGAAGTCATCGGAAAGAATGCGAGCCATTGTTACTGCGTCATTTCGCTTGACTGCCGCTTGATATTGAGTGTCTAAATCAGCAACGATCTTCTGATCGCCCTCTGGCCCCGCGTGCACGACAGGCAGCAATTTGCCGGAGATCACTGCAGTGATGGCAAAACCAATTCCAAGTATCAGAAGGAAATGTCGATAGCGATTGGATAACTTGTTAACTGTCTCACCCGAAGGACAAATTAAGCGTAATGTCCGCACCGAACGCCTCCAGTAGGTCGCATTTTTGTCAAACGCATAAAGTGTTGTGCTAACTGACGTAGCCGAGAACGGTTAATTAAAAAGCAATCTGAGACTCTCATCATAAAAATGTGACGATATAACCAAAACAAGTTGTGAAGCGACAGCTGAAGACCTTAAAAAACATCAATTCGGGAGCAGTTGATGAAATCGAGAATGCCACTGCCGATGGAGTCAGCTTTAAGAAAAGGAATTTAACGGTCTAGCTTCGATGCTAAACGCATCCGAAAATACTTTTGCGAGAAAAGTTGAAAGCGCCAAGTTAAACGCCTCGGGCGCCTCAAGGTTCGGCATATGTCCCGCCCCGTCGATTATTACGAGACTTGAGTCTCGAATTCTTTCATGCATGAATCTTGCATCGGAAATTGGCGTATAGCAATCTCGCTCACCTACCAGAATGAGCACAGGAACGCGAATTTCCGCAAGAAGAGGGGTGTAGTCAATGCGCTCGGCTCGCCCTCTCAGGGCTGCAGCCGCTCCGACAGGAGAAGTTCTCTTCATCATTTGCAGAACGTGGTCGGCGACGCCGGGCATCGAGTGGACGTGCTCGGGCGTGATCATCTTTGGTAGTTCCTCCTCGCTGTACTGGTCCATCCCTTTCGCGATCAGCCGATCGGCGATAGCGAACCGGAGCTGCTTTCGTTCAAGAGTGTCGAGCTGGGAAAAAGTATCGGAAAGCACCAGCGCCACGATTCGCTCAGGAAACTGGCGATAGCACTCAAGCACAATCTGTCCTCCCATCGACAATCCTCCCAGAGCAAAATGCTGGATACCGAGTGAATCGGCAAGCGCTCGGATATCAGCGGCAAAAGTCGAAAGAAGCGTCTTGGATGCGCCGCATTCGTTTTCTCCGTATCCTCGCAGATCGGGGGCGATCACGCGATAGTGGCTCTTAAAGAAGTCTAGCTGGGGCCGCCACATGGTACGGTTGAAAGGATGACCATGAACTAGGATGATGGGAAATCCACTGCCCGAGTCCTCATATAGCTTTGGCATTTTTGGAGCATCTCCTAATGAATCAGTTCCTGCTTCCGATTAAAAACTCATAGGGTGACAGGTAACTTTGAGGACATTGGAAAATCTTTAATGTGCAGTTGATCTGGGTTGGCTAACCGTGGCGGCTCGACGTGTCTCTACCGCGGACGGTTCGCTGAAATTGTTGCGTAGATCCGAGCGCTATTCCTTTTCGCGGGTTAAGGTGGCGACAAAGTTCGGCTCCCAAATCTTCCCTCCGTCCTCTGAGAACGATTGTTCAAAGTGATGCGAGTCAGGAGTGATGTCGGAGAACACATGGCGGACCAAGATAATCCTGCCGTTGTAAGTGTCCTGGCCGATAAATTCGCCGCGCCCGTCTTTGAATTCGCCGACAAGGGGTTTGCCCATGGCGCCGTCGCTGCTATTCGCAAAATTAAAAGTCCATTGATGGGATTGAGGATTGTAGAGGCGAAGGTTCAACTCTTCTAAATGGCCGTTCGGCGCGTCTACTTTGAGCTCCATCAAATTAGCACGGCCACCCCATACTGCTCGGAATACAACGGTAGCCTCCATCTGTACCCAGCTGTTGGACCCTGTTAAAGGGTGCAAGCGACGCGAGATGTGTGATTTCCACGTACCAATCTCGAAGTCAAAATCGTGCTGTCCGTCATGCAGTACCACGGATGGACCGGATTGGGCAAATGGCGCGAGGGGAGAGCAAAGCCAAATGGATGAGAGCAATAAGACAGCTTTGAAGCAACACCGGCGACTCGTGAGGTTCATGTTTGCGCTCAGCGGATGCGGGCGAATTTACGCCGCAGCCGGAGTTCCGGACTAGAGTACATCGCCGCTCATTTCTGAACAGACCACTTCTTTTATTCTTCACAATACCACGATG
>CAYNPS010000002.1:80527-82288 GCA_964399125.1 uncultured Terriglobales bacterium | reverse complement strand
GCCATTGGATAACCAAGAATTCCTCGACGTCGGGCATCAAGTTGTGGAGCTGATTGCACGATATTTTGATTCTGTCAAAACCGCTCACGTCTTTCCTGACGTAACCCCTAAGGCCCTGACAGATCTGCTGACGGAGCCTCTACCAGCTAGTCCGAGTTCTCCCGAGAATGTGTTGCTCGAAGTACAGCAAAAGATCCTCCCTTACTGCACAAATGTCAGCCATCCAGGGTATATGGGACTTATCACTCCGTCGCCGAACCCAATGGGTATCATTGCAGATTTCATCTGTTCGGCTATCAATCAAAATCTGGCTACGTATTCGATTGGACCATCAGCTACCGCGCTTGAGCGACAAGTAGTGCGATGGCTAAGTGATCTTTGTGGCTATGGTAACGACGCCGGAGGCAACCTAACTAGCGGCGGAATGATGGCTAACTTTATCGGTATGAAGCTGGCGCGCGACGCGATTTCTCAGGACTTGGCGCAGCGCCAAGGTATTTCGAATCGGTGGGCTGTCTACGCGTCCGAGGAGCGGCATGTCTCCATCGATAAAGCGGTCGATTGTGTAGGGCTTGGAAGGGAGGCGCTTAGGGTTTTGCCAACAAGCGCAAATTTTGAACTGCGGCTCGATGCTCTTGAAGAGGCGATAGCCGCCGATAAGAGAAACAACATTCGTCCGTTGTGCCTGGTTGGAATTTTTGGCACCACAAATACAGGTGCTGTCGATAACATCCGCGAGCTGCGATACATCGCGGACCGTGAACAGATGTGGCTCCACGTAGATGCCGCGTACGGGGGTGGAATGTTGCTGTCACGCGAGTGGCCGATGCGCGATCAAGGTTTGCAACTTGCTGACTCGATCACGATCGATCCGCACAAGTGGTTTTATGCGCCATTGGACGTCGGTGCCCTTTTGGTTAAGGACCATCGCCGGTTAACCGCATCGTTCGGCATAAGGCCGCCATATTTGACCGATGAGTTCGACCCAACCGGCGATCGCTATCAATACTATGTGCACGGATTTGAGCAATCGAGGCGCTTTCGCGGACTCAAGGTCTGGATGAGTCTCAAGCGCTATGGCACCCGCGAGATTGGCAATTGGATCGACAGTGATGTCTGCCATGCCAAGTACCTGTATTCGCTCGCTGCTGAAGATCCCGAATTTGAGGCGGCAAGCAGTCCACGAATGTCAGCAGTATGCTTCCGCTTCTGCCCCAAGGAATTGAGCCGAGTTGCAGCAAAGAGGCTGCACGTAGAGGTGGCAAGGCGAATAGAACGAGGCGGGCAATTTTGGATTTCAACAACAGAACTCAAAGAGAAAACCTGGTTTCGGGTCAATCCGGTTAACTTCAATACGCGATTGGAGCATATGGGTGAGCTTTTTAATCTGGTTCGATCCCATTGCCGGGAGTTGTTACAGGATCAGGCAGCAAATACCGTGGAAGCAAGCGCAGAGTGACTCAGGCCATTCAAGGAGGTCGACAGAAGTGAACTTTAAGATCGTCGAGATGAGAACCTACAAAACCAAACCAGGATGCCGCTCGCAGTTTCTCGAAATCTTCTGTCGCAAAACCATTCCCGCACACATAGAAATCGGAATGGGTATTCTCGGTCCGTTTCCTTCTATCGAAGACCCTGACACATTCTTCTTCATGCGCGGCTTCCCTGACGTCTCTTCACGGGATCCAATGAAAGAAAGGTTCTATGACGGCGTTATCTGGAAGCATGAACTAGAGAACATTCTGTTGCCGATGCTTGACA
>CAYNPS010000002.1:78549-80427 GCA_964399125.1 uncultured Terriglobales bacterium | reverse complement strand
TCCTTACTAACAGGCTGGCAATTCCGAATTTTTGATCAACAGCTCAACATCCACTCCTCGCTTCTCGATATGGTATTGCTGGCCGAAGCGCGAGGGCTCGCGTTTGCGCTTCTGACCCCTCCACTTTTCTCTCTGGTCCGCCGCAACCTTGACAGCTCCAGAGGTTCTTTTTGGTCGCTTGGGATCTATTTGGTTGCACTTCCTCCATTTATGCTGTCATACGCGACAATACACTGGCTCATCCTCCCTCCTTGGGATCCCACGCGCCAAGGATATGTTCCCAGGGCAGGTCACAGTCCACTGGAGATCATCCGCAGCGGTTTTGCCGATCAGATCACGATGTACATTGCCATTGTAGCGATGGCATATGCGTACGTTTATATCGAGCGCTCCCGAAAGCAAGAATTGGAACGTCATGAATTTCAGCGGGCCCTCGCCATCAGCGAGCTGCAGGCTTTAAAGATGCAGCTTCGGCCTCATTTTCTCTTCAACACCTTGCATGGCATCGCTACTCTCATCGAGAGCGATAGGGGCACAGCCCGAAGCATGATCCTTCGGCTCTCGAATCTACTCCGCTCTGCGCTTGAGTCCGGGAGATCCGATCTAGTAACCCTCGAGGAGGAGACTCGATTTTCACGAGAATATCTCGATCTTGAGAAGATGCGCTTCGGAGAGAGGCTCCAAATCGAATGGTTGGTCGAAGAACAAGCGATGCAGATGCTTGTTCCTCAAATGATTCTCCAGCCATTGGTCGAGAACGCGATTCGCTATGGGATTGCTTCTTCCCGCGAGAGGGGATGGATCGAGATTTCGGCGTACCGCAACAACGGCTCGGTCGAAATTCGAGTTCGTAATAGTGTTGGGAAAAGCGCATCTCGCGGCACCGGTCTCGGGCTAAAGAATACAGAGGCACGTTTAGGTTACCTCTACTCGAACGAAGCGAGCTTTTCCTTTGTTCTTAGTTCTGATCATATCGCGACAGCGAAGGTCGTCGTGCCTGCTCTCTGTGCCGGATTAAACCATCATTCTGCTTCAGCGGAGCCATCACGGAAGGAGGATTCTCCGCGTGCGTATATTAACCGTTGATGACGAGCCCCTGGCGCAAGCTGCTTTAGCCAACATTGTCGCCAACCGGAGTGATGTTGAGCAGTTCGATTCCGCCAACGACTGTTTTGAAGCGCTGGAAAAAATCGAGAAAGACAACTACGACGTCCTGCTTCTCGACATCAACATGCCAGAATTATCGGGAATCGAGCTTGTCGAGCGCCTGCAGCATAGGAACCGACCAGCGCCATCAATCATATTTGTGACGGCACACGAACAGCATGCGGTAACCGCCTTCGAGAAGAAAGCGGTGGATTACGTTCTGAAGCCGTATTCCAAAGACCGCATCGATCAGGCACTTGACACAGCTTTTCGCAGAACGATTACAGAGCGCGCCGCCAAATTAGTGGAAATCCTACCTCACCTGCATAACTTGCCGCCAAGGCAATCCTGCCGAATCGCGATCAAAAACAAAGGCAGAATTCTTTTAATTGATCCGCATGAGATAGTAGCGGCGCAGGCCGAAGGTAACTATGTATTGTTGCTGCGAGAAGCAGGCTCAGATTTGTTGCGCGAATCAATCTGTGTAATCGCCGACAAGCTGAAACGCTATGGCTTTATTCGCATTCATCGTTCCGTGCTGGTGAATGCCGCGTTTGTTGAAGAGGTACGTCCGCTGCTAACAGGAGAATGCAAAATCCGTCTGAGAACTGGAAAACAATATACCGTGAGTCGTACGTACAGGAAGAACCTACGATCAATTGCTGATCTGTGGATTGGAAACAGTAGTCTCGCCTCAAATGAATAGGAGCTTGGCTGAAGGCGCGGCCTTCA
>CAYNPS010000002.1:77144-78449 GCA_964399125.1 uncultured Terriglobales bacterium | reverse complement strand
GCTCCGGTTTCGCTATGCCCAGCTTGAGACTACCGGTCACGTTCACGGTGGCCACTCTGTATGCAGAGTTCGCCGGTTGCGCAAGGGCACCATACGCATCGAAGAGCATTTCACCTGGCATACTCGGAGCGGGTCCGGTATCAACATATTTGAGCAAATGGGTGGGATGCCCTCAATCGCAGACTCTAGGTCTAATACGATTTGCTAATCATGCGCTGTTCTTAGGTGAATTCTAGTTAGGCTCACGCCCTAATATGGCATGCCGGACTGGAGTGTGTAATTACACCGTAGCGCGCTAGAGCATGAACTCGCGTGTTTGTCTGCACGATTGGAACAAGGCATGAGAATCATAAAACGGGCTTTGATCTTGTTTACGTCGGCTCTGGCTGTGACTGCAACGCCTAAGGCCGCTAATGTACGAACGAGAACTCCGCAGTGGCATACTTTACCGGCAGAGCCCTATCCAAAGAAGCGAGACGACATAATCTTTGTAAACAAGTTGACGGGCTTCTATGGTACCGGTAAAGGTAATCTATATCGCACTCAGGACGGCGGCCAGAGCTGGAACCTAATCTGGTCAAGACCTGGTACATTCATCCGTTCGCTGGGATTCATTAATAACAACCATGGTTTCCTCGGCAATTTGGGCACGGGTCTTGGCCTTGCCAGTATCACAGATGCCACGCCTCTGTACGAAACCAAGGACGGAGGGAGTACTTGGGAAGCAGCTAATATCGGCCGTGGCCCTATACCCGGCATTTGCTCCATAGATATATTGAAGTCGCGTTCGATTTATGAAGGCGAAGTGTCGGACAGATATTACATCCATGCAGGCGGACGAGCGAATGGTCCCGCCAAGCTTTTGCGTTCTGAGAACGGAGGAGAAACCTGGTCGTTAATTGACCTGTCGAATCAGGCAGGCATGATTCTTGATGTAAAGTTTCTCGATCCGAATGTCGGCTTCGTTTTTGCCGGTAGCAGCGGTGATCTTGCTCAATCAAACGGGTTGATCCTCAAAACCACTGACGCAGGCCATACCTGGCGCGAGGTGTATCGTTCCCATCGGCTGAACGAAATCATCTGGAAGGCTTCTTTCCCGAATACTCAAATTGGTTACGCCACGCTGCAAAACGACGATCCAGCAAATACCAAGCAGCGTGTTTTAAAGACGGCAGATGGCGGCGAGCATTGGTCGGAACTCCCGCTCGTCGACAACAGTAAAGCTGAAGAGTTCGGAATTGGCTTCATCTCTCCAGCTAAAGGCTGGATCGGAACCGCAACTGGCAGTTTTGAGACCACCGACGG
>CAYNPS010000002.1:60410-77044 GCA_964399125.1 uncultured Terriglobales bacterium | reverse complement strand
CTCATGCTGAGGCTCTGGACCTGACAACGCACCTTTAATTATCACATCGTAGATAACAAACTCGACATGCGTCGATTTGGGTTTCACTCTGCACTATCGTGCTCGTTTGTCATAAGTTCGTATTTTTGTGCACCTGCGCTCCGCGCACAGGTAGTGGTTGAGGTACCAAAAGGCACTCCAGCCATGATCGACAACCGTTTCGTCGAAAGTGACTGGACCGATGCAGTCCAGGTCGACATCGGCCACTCCAGCAGATTGTATGTAAAGCAGGATCAGAGTTTCATTTACCTGGCCATCGTTGTTCCCAGTGGCAAGGACTGCATTTCCGATCTATTCCTGACCGATTCGGGCCAAAATGCTGTGGATCTTCACTCGTCAGCGAAGCTCGGCGAACGTAAGGCCACAGATAAGGAGGGCACCTGGAGTTGGTGGAATAACCGCGATTGGACTGCGAGCGTTAGTCGCCCGGATTCGTTCAATCTTCGTTCTTTTCTCCAGCAGAACGTGCGAGAGTACCAGATTCGCCGCACCAGATTCTCCGGAACTGTTTGGCATTTGCGCGTAGAAGTGGGCATTCGCGACAACGGGAAGGAGGGTTTCAGCTCATTCGTGTTCCCTGAGGGCACTCCGGCGTCCGATAGCAAGCGCTGGCTACAGCTAAGAGTACGAACAGAGTCGTCGTCGAACGGCGACTCAGCTTGTGGGAGGACTTGAAACCGATTTGCCTAGGCTAACAGTGAACCAGAACCCATCAGGGGGACTGCAGCATTGTCTAATATTGTGTCATGCTGATGTTCACCGATGAGACCACACGATGTTCGGGCATGTGCTCTTTTTTTCAGACCACCGGCACCCCCATGGATCTGCCGTGCAAACTTGCCCAACTCTCCATTTCCGCTGCGTATGCAATTTAAGACCCCGAACTGTGGCGTTCTAAGCGTATCGGCCGGGTCGGATGCAAGCACGGGCTCCGCTGATATACGGCGCCAATCGCACACTCGCCATCACGAGCATTCGCATCCGGCTATTCCAATCTAAAGGCCGTGAATCCAGGATAAAATCGTTTGCGTCATTAACGAGCTGCCTCCGTCAACATGCTTCGTCAAGAATGCGCGCTTGTTTTTCTTTAGCCAACGTCCCTTATCCTTCAACTTTTCATATGATTTGAGTCACGCACCTCCAATTTCTGCGGTGATACACAAAACAGATTTTGTCTTACAAACAATCGCGTTTGAGTGATCGAATTCCTCAGTTGGCAAAGCCAACTTACCTACACAATTCAATATTGAATTCCAGAAAATATTAATCCTAAATATAAGTAACAATTGCAGATACGATCTGGCCCGGTGATTGCAGTGCCTGTGCTCAAGCGACCCAATAGTACTGGGGAGAAGTGACGAGTGTGCCCATGCTGGAGAGTGATAGCCGGACTCGTTCTGCGGATATGCAAACCAATTCTCTCTCGTCCGCTTCCTTTCCTGCAGTTCAAGCAGATTCGATAACGATGACGGAGTAAGCAAAACCGTCCTTTCACGGTCGCTACATCTCGGGTTCGACGCTGTACTGAAAAATCAATGCATCTTGGAGAGAGGACTATAACTATGCTCATGAGGATTCAGGCAAATGTGCAAACGGGGTTGGTATATCTTCTTGTTGCGCTGGCGGCTATACCGACGGCTCAAGCACAGACCGGAACAGCCACTGTGAGCGGTACAGTGAGCGATCAACAAGGCCGGGTTATTCCCGCTGCCGTGGTCACTCTGACCAGCGTCGAGAACGGAAGTACCCGTACTCAGAACACCGGAGCTGGAGGCAATTTTTCCTTCGATTTACTGCCTCCGGGGGACTACAAGTTAGATGCCGAAGCCCCGAATTTCAAGAAAGCACATCTTGATTCCGTCCACGCGTTGGTTGCCACTCCCCTTGAATTAGCGGTCGTTCTCCAGGTTGGTACCACGGGAGAAATCGTAACGGTTAGCGCCGAAAACGCTGCCGTTCAAGTGAATACGCAAGATTCGAGCCTGGGTAATAATTTCGTCAATTCGCAGATAGAACAATTGCCGCTGGAAGCCCGCAATGTCCTTTCTCTACTTACCCTACAACCCGGCGTAACAAAGGATGGCTACGTTGCGGGCACGCAGCGACCAATCGAACGTCACCCTAGACGGGGTGGATATAAATGATGCTCAGACTGCAACCGTAAGCAGCTCAAGAGATAATCCGACGGTCAGCATGGCTCTTGCTGGTCCTGTCAGCGGTCCTGTTCTTCGCCTGAACGCTGAAGCGATAGAAGAATTTCGCGTTTCGACCGTCACCGCAGATGCAGCCTCAGGCCACTCTTCCGGGGCACAGATACAGCTAGTTACGAAAAGTGGAACGAACAATTTACATGGCGTCCTTTTCGAAGCGCATCGCAATACGATCACTACAGCCAACGACTACTTCAACAATCTCAATAACATTCGCCGACCTGCTCTGATCAGGAATACATTCAGCGCCGGACTGGGGGGTCCCATCGTCAAGGATCGTTTTGTCTTCTTCTATAATTATGAAGGGCGTCGCGACGCAAGCTCTCTTCCAACCGCTCCCCGTACTGTTCCACTGCCCACTTTGGGGCAAGGGCTCGTAATCTTTCCCAACAAGGCGGGTGGGCTCGTCACATTGACCCCGGCTGACATAGCGAAAATCTTCCCAGACACGGGAGGAGAAAATCCCGCAGCAGTGCAAGCGCTCGCAGCGGCGGCGGCGAAGTATCCAGCTAATGATTTCACGGTGGGCGACGGCCGAGCTAATCGACTGCTGAATACTGCTGGGTTCCGTTTCAACGCTCCGGCACCTGTGATCTTAACTCGCACGTAGCCAGGCTCGATGTGAACATCAATGCGAGGCAATCGTTATTCGTGAGAGCGAACGTGATCCACGATCACGATTCCTCGGTGACCCAACCATTCTTTCCAGACAGTTCAGCGCTGCCGATCTGGAGTCATCCCTGGGGATACACGGTTGGCCATACTTGGACGATCCACAGCAACTTGGTAAATAACTTGCACTACGGCTTAACGCGACAGGCCTTCAGCCAAGCTGGCGATCTGAATGCGAATCACATTTTTTTCCGATTTGTCTTTGATCCGACCAATAATAGCAAGACGCAAAGCCGAACCACTCCAGTGCAAAACATCGTCGACGATCTCGCGTGGGTAAAAGGTAGGCACACGCTGCAATTCGGAGGAAACGTCGGCATTGTTTCCAACTATCATTCGTCCCTGCTAAATTCTTTCGACTCCGCGACGACTAATCCGTCTTTTTATCAGACCAATCTAATCCGAAATGCCGTCAACAATTATCTGGGCGCCAATCCCGGAAGCTTTGGCCCAGGAGCAGGAATCGGAGCAGGTGCGAGTTCTGCGGTTGAGAATGCTATCACGGCGCTCCTGGGCCGCTACACACAATACACTGGGAGCTTTCTCTTTGGTCATGATGGCTCTCTGCAACCCGTCGGCAGTCCGACAGTCCGCAGATTTAACAACGCAAGGCTATGAAAGCTATGCTCAGGACGTTTGGAGAATTAAGGCTAATGTGACTCTTACTGCAGGATTGCGTTACGGCCTTTCGCGACCGGTCTACGAAACACACGGATTCGAGGTTCAGCCAAACATCCCTCTCAGTCAATACTTGCAGGATCGCATTCAGGGTGCAGCATCGGGACAACCATTTATCGACCCGATATCGGTAAACCTGTCCGGCCCGATGAACGGCGGCAAACCGCTTTATAACTGGGATAAAACTAATTTCCTTCCTAAGATAGCGTTGGCCTGGTCACCCCGATTCCAGGAAGGTTTGCTCTCCACGATTTTTGGCAAGAATGATGCGTCCGTGATCCGTGGTGGGTTTGCTATCACCGGTGACTATTTTGGCGAACAACTGGCCACGAGCTTCGACTTGAACAACACGCTTGGTTTCTCTTCGAGTACTACCATCTCAGCGAATACATATAACGTTGGATGTGGACCCTACGTTGTCATGAACAACTGTAAGGCAAATCTCGGTCCCCTGTTCACCGGGTTTAATCAGAATGTTCGCACGCTACCCGGGATCGCCATTCCAGCTAACCTGACTTTCCCACAATCAAAACCTTCAGACGGATCGCCTCGGATTGAATCATCGCTCGACTCGCAGCTGCAAACACCAAAGGAGTACGTCTGGAGCCTTACCTTCGAGCGGGAATTGACAAAAGGAATGGTAGTGCAAGCCTCTTATTTAGGGCGCTTAGGACGGCACTTGCTAGCTAGCCGCGACATTATGAATCCGATTAATCTTACGGATCCCAAATCGAAGATGGACTGGTACACAGCAGCATCCATGCTTGAGAAGCTCCGCCAGTCAGGAGTGTCGTGCAGCACAGCGAATTGCAGCGGAATTAAGCCGATCGCATATTTTGAGAACTTGTTCCCAAACCTCGCAGCACAGGAGGGCCTCAACCCAACCGGCTATACTCCGTCGGCCACGCAAGCTCTGTACGCGACAGAAGTTCTGCCCAATGGCAACGACTGGACCACCACTCAGCTTGACATTGACACGTTTTCGACGGTCGGCCCGGACGCCTTCTATCAGCCTCAATACGGCGCGTTATCAGTGTTTAGCACGATAGGGAACTCTAATTACAATGCGCTTGCTCTTTCGCTGCGGGAACGGCTCTCCGGAGTCACCTTCGATCTTAACTACACCTACTCGCATTCGCTTGATGATGCTTCAGGCTTGCAGAGCAGTGGGCTCTATGGTGCGGCGTTCATTCTCAATCCTTTCCGCCAACATGAGTCTTGGGGAAATTCTGACTTCGACATCCGGCATCAGATCAATTTCAATTCAATTGTGCAATTGCCGTTCGGAAAAGATCGATTGCTGGGTCGCAATTCTCGAGGGATACTCAATGCATTTGTCGGAGGCTGGCAGCTCTCCACCATCCTGCGCTGGAACACGGGGCTTCCGACCGGATTTTACGGTGACAGTGGTCCATTCGACGATAACCGCTGGGCAACCAACTGGGAAGTTCAAAGCAACGACACACTCACGCGATCGGTTGACACATGCCCCACACGGGGAAGCACCCCTAAACTCTTCGGCTGCAATACCGTGCAGGCGTATCAGAGCTTTCGTAGCGCTTATCCTGGCGAAGCAGGCATGAGAAATACGTTTCGTGTCCCCGGTTACATTAATGTGGACGCTGGACTGGATAAGTCTTTCGCGATGCCATATAACGAGCATCATCAGTTGCAGTTTCGCTGGGAGGTATTCAACGTTGTGAACCATCAAGCCATGGGTCAATACGATACCAGTCGCTCGGGATTCGGCTTAACTCTCGATCCGAGCACACAAAGTCCGCCGCCGCAATGGTCAAACTTTACAAAGATCCAGGGTTCTCCACGAGTAATGCAGTTTGCACTGAGGTATTCATTCTGAGGTAACTTCGGCGGAAAACAGAGAGCTTTAGAGCTTTCACGCCTGGGAACTTTGAAGCGCAATGGCAGCATTTCAATGCGACCCATTAAGAGCCTGTCGGAGATGGATTTATCAAACGAAGATCAGTAATTTACAAAGACAGATATACGTTAGGTTTGTTGATTCCTGTTCAAGAAGGCTTTACTCTGGCAAGCTCTTAAGCTATCTGTTTGGAGTTAGCCAGCATTAATTGTCGGAATGCAAGTTTGATGAGGAGAGTTCGAAAGTTAAAGCCAATCTTCGAGCGCCAGAGGCGCTATTTCACGACAGCAACGGCTTCAATTTCGATCATCCACTCCGGCTGTCGGAGCCGTGCGGCCACTATGAACGTGCTCGTGGGCGGATTAGCCGTGTTCACGTATTTATCGCGAACCTCTCGCACGATTGCGTACTGTGTTGGATCCACGGCAGCTGAGCAGTAGTAGTTCAGCTTTATCACATCCCCGAAATGCCTCCCGAGGGCTCTACTGCTGCCTTAAGATTCTCAAACACCTGCTGCAGTTGCGCCCGAAAGTCGCCCTTGCCGACAAGATTCCCCGATCGGTCTGAAGCCACCTGTCCGGCAATGTAAACGATCTTTCCTCCCTTTACCTCAGCTACCTGTGAATATCCGGCAGCAGGCTTTGCCATGGTGTCAGGATTAAACAGGCGAAAGGGCTTTGGTTGTCCACTCTCGTTTGTAGCATTAGCCTTTGAGGCTTTTTGCTCTGAGGCCGACCTGGTCGCATAGACGCCACTAAGCATCGCAAGGACAACGACACGGCGAAATACAAATCTCACTTCTTACTCCTTCACGGGATCTTGACGCTACTTAAAAACAGCTAATTCTTTAACCCAGCGGCCTTTCCGCAGCGAAACTTGGGCGTCTCTCGGAACTTCGTATGACTATCCTGCTTGCAACTCGATCGTCCGGCAACTTCTCGTTTTCTAGGCAGCTCAACGGGAGTTTTTCCAAGGCGATTAATGACTCAGTTGGAGTGCGTGCACTGGAGCTCTCGCGCGAGCCGATGGAACCGAGTTGGAACTCTTGATCATGGACCAGAGAAGGTTGTTAAAAACGCCATCGTTAATCCGGTCCGGTGCAGTAAAATCCAGCCCTTCCGAGATGCGCGCCGCGGGTGTGCCTGCCGGGTTCAACTCCTTGAGATCGATCTTCGGGGTGATCGCATCGTATGGTGTAAAGTCGGGCGTGTCAGAGAATATGTCGGCGAGAGAACGGCTGAAGTAATCATATTTAGACATCCTGTCCAGCCCCAGAATATCTTCGATCGCCGCCACCACGTCGGTGGTGTTCACGAACCGGTGGATTGTTCCAGAACGGTTGTATGCCGAAATCGCAAAAAATGGAGATCTGTGAGAGTCGACGTGGTCTGCACCCGACTGCGAATCATCTTCAAGCACAAAAATAACAGTGTCACGCCAATAACGACTATGAGATAGCGCGTCCACAATCCGTCCTAGCGCGAGATCATTGTCGGCCATGTAGGCGCGAGGAGTTGGGTAACCTGCCCGTCCGCCGGCTGTGTGGTCGCTCGGCAAGTGGAGCACTTCTAACCCCGGCATTTCTCCTCGCTTTACAAAGTCATTCAGCTCCTGGATCCATCCATCGGCGCGCTTCTGATCGGGAATTTTCAGATTGAATTCGGGATACACTGGGCTTACATCCGCACGTAGGTTGCGCTGGGTTACAGGCCATCCTTCTGGGCCAGTCACCATCTCACCGTAGTCTCGAAACCAAATTCCCTTTTTGCTCGTCAGGTTCCAGAGGAATCCGCCGATCGGTTCGTCTGCGTCTTCGCCATCGACGTTGGCCCGCCGATCGGAATAAAGAGAAGGAATCGTCTTTTCCCCATAATCGGTAACATACGCCGCGGTCGACCAGATGTGCCCTTGCGAACTCACTTCTGCGTTGGTGAAAAAACGATCAAATACACCATAGCGTAACGCCAATGCGTGATGATTAGGCGAGATGTCCTGACCAAAGAAAACGAGGCTCGAATCTCCATCCCCTTCCTTCAAATCGCCAAGCACTTGATCGTAGGTGCGGTTCTCTTTGATGATGTAAACCACATGCTTGAAAGGAGGAAGTTTTTTTTGCGCTCTTTTAAGATTCCACCCGTTTGCCGTTGCGACACGACGGGAGTATTCATCCCGTATTGTCGGGCTCAACGCAGCCGACAAGATACGAACAGTTCCATTTAGCTGGCCAAGGTCGTATCCCAGTGGCCTCTTCAGACCCTCGCCGGGTATCGGACCGTCTGGATTCGCGTGGCTGCCATGTCCCTTGCCGCTAAGGATCAGAATTCGTCCGTTATGCTCAAGTACTCCCGTCGGATACCAATCGGTAGGAATGCGCGCCGTCGGCCGATCTGTTGAATAGTGAGATTCTGAGCGGGCATCAGAAAGATTGAAGATAGCGACGGCATTGTTGTCCGCTTCTGCAGCATAGAGCCGGGAGCCATCTGCTGAGAGGCCGAGCGCATTCGGAGTGCTTCCTTGTGATGGCGCGCCAGGAGCGTCGTCATGAAAGAGTCGCGAGACCGCACGCGCATGTGTGTCCACGACCGCAATCTGATCTGTGCCGGCGAGCGCGACAAATAACCGAGAGCCATCGGTACTACAGGTCAATGCCGACGGCCTGTTTCCTACTTGCAGGCGTCCTGCGGGCAAGAGCGTACCGTCGGGATTCGCTCTGAAAATGGAGATCGTCCGATCTCCCCAAGCCGAGACATAAACATGCTCATCGGCGCAGGCCTCAACAGCATAAGGATAGTGATCGGTAGCAAATCGCTGCACCACCTGAGATGAGGAAGGGTCCACCACAGCGAGGGTGTCGGCGACGTTTTCCGCAACGTACAGCAGGTTTCCATTCCTTGCAGTAGCAAGCCCAGCGGGGTAACGAGAAGCTGTCTTATCTTCCTTTTTCTGCCCGAGAACGATTTTCTTCTTCAGGGCTGCGGTGCCGTTCTGCCAGGCGTAAGCATAGATCGAATCCTCATTTCCTCCCGAGACGTAGAGTTTTGTTCCATCGTGCGAGAAAGTGATTCCATAAAATGCGGCATCCTGATTGATGGTTTGCTTGACTGCGCGCGAAGCAAGATCGACGACCTGCAAGCCCTGCTCGCGCCAACCGCTGAGCACAACGGCTAGCTGCTTGCCGTCGGGAGAGAGCGCCAAACCGAGAGGCATGCTGCCTAGATCGACAAAGTCACCGACGGGATCCAGGCGAACGCCGGTCGCCAATGGAGAAGTGTACGCGGTCGCATTTTGTGAGTACGAATAATGCGCAATAACCAGCAGCACAGCTGCGATTATAGGCACCCAGATCCGGACCAATAGTAGAAGAGCGCGATCATTGAGGAATTTCGAAATCATGCGATTGAGTCGTAATTGCTTAACAGATAGCTCGTGTTAAAGCGGCCTTGTTTTCTAGTAAACATACTTCGGACTCTTGATTAACAAACTTTTCGCATTTTGCTCAGGAACCGGAAGCGCTCGCGACTTCGTTCTCCTGCGCTGAAATTGCTCGCCACTTTCCACCACGTCGCACGAAAATATCCGTGAAGAGCGATTTCGCCACCATCTTACCTTCCGAGTTCGTGGTGACAACCATTCCCCGTGCCAAAGCCGTCGCCCCATAAATAGTTACATGCATATCGTCTATGCGTTTTTTGTTGGCTTGTTGTGCCGACAAATGGGAGCGATACCATGCCAGAAGATCTCTTTTACCAATAAATTGACCTGCCTGGGGCGCCGGTCTGACAAAGTCGTCAGCCAGAATGTCGGCGATGGCACTCACGTTGCCAGTGCTCAATGCTCTTAGCCAGTCTTCCTCAACATGCGCTACAACCGCCTCTTCGCTTTGGGTGGATGCGTCTCCTCTCGCTAGGTTAGGCGGTGTTTGCCCGAACGTTGCTGCATGACAAAGAAGAACAATGAGCAAGGCAGGAAATGATCCTCGAGCCTTGAAAGCGAACATCCTTACCAATATGGGGATGAAAGTCATATTGCCCTTCATTAAAGTTCCTGAGCCACCGAGGTACGACAAGGACCCACGTCGCTAAAGCGGTTGCCGGCGCGAATGCTCCCAAGTGCCTCCATGGATTAAATCTATTAATCTAGCGTTCATCAGCGCGACCGTATTGAATAAAAGTGACTTTGCTTCGGTACGGACGTCGAGAGTTTCATCGGATTGCGCTGTAAACAAACGAAGCCTGCATTTCCGACGTGCGCCAGACGTTCGTTGGATACTCCCCTAAGCTTTTTCTGGTCGGCCGACATAGCGGTAAAAGACCACACATCGGAAAAATATTATTGGCCAGTGTTCACTGGCGATCCCTCAGGCCGAGCAACCATCTTTCCGCAAATGGGAAAACAGATTCTTTTACCCAACCGATGACATCGAGCGTTTAATCTCAACCTGAAACAACGCTGCAACGTGTTCTTTTCTGAATGGAAATACCCTCTCGCCATCTTGCCTTGAGTTTTTCATAATCAGCGCGGCAATGTTGCCAATCTTCGACTCGGCATCGAGCATAATGCATCTGTTTTACTTTTGAGTGATGGCTTTCACTGAACCTATGAGTGGACCGCCGTGAATATTAAGTCGTTTCAATTCGCCAATACGATATTGGAGTATATGTCCTTTGCTGAACATCTGCGCGAAGATGGTCGAATCATCAGTGGCAACCAGACCGAACTACTTTTCGCATTGTTTGTTCCCCATCTCTCAAAACCCAGAACGACCCAACCCGGGCTGCACATGATTGACCCCAGCTCGATATTGCCGCTTGTACTCTAAAATTGAACTCAGGATGGCACATCGATATCGTTAGCGAGGGAGACACGTCCATACCACAGACCCGAATCTTTGATGGTACGTTTCTGGTTGCGAAAATCTACATAAATCAGACCATAACGCTGGCTGTACCCGTCGGCCCACTCAAAGTTATCCAGTAAGCTCCATGCATGGAAAGCACGTACGCGGGCACCTTCTTTGATTGCGCTCGCCAGCTCAGCTAATTCCGCACGGAAAAATTCGATGCGACGTTGATCGGGAACACGAGCCCGGTCTTCGTCAGAAGGTGTGTCGAGATAACTACATCCGCTCTCAGTGATCTCAATAATCGGCTGATTGTATTCCCGACTAATCTGCATGACGAGATCATAGATGCCACGCGGCCACACTTCGAGGCCGGCATCTGTGAGCTGACCTTCACTGGGCATTACTGCATCAAAACGCGTATAAGCATCTCGTCCTCCACATGTGTCCTGCTCGGTCTCCGTGCCGAAGGTCGCGCTGCTCGACTTTGCCGTACCCGCATCGGAGACGAGACGACGGGTGTAATAGTGGAAGCCGATCCAGTCGAGAGGAACTTGCATGATCTTGTCGTCTCCCGACCGATAGCCCATTGCCTCATATGGCGTTTCGACAACGAAGGCCTTGGGGTATCGGCCGCGCATCGCAGTCTCCAGAAAGTACACATTATTCATCGCGTGGTAACGGGAAGCAGCGCTTCGGTCAGCCTCACTGTTAGTCTTCGGGTAAGCAGGAGCCATGCCGTATGCACTTCCCACAGTAGCCTTCGATGAGCCCGCCTTAATGGCACGAAAACTTTGCCCCTGAGCAAGATTGATCGTGTGTGCCGCTTTTAGGAACTCCGTGTAGCTCCTCCGCTGTGGCGGAAAGGTGCCCGTGCCATACCCCAGATAGGCAATGGTCCACGGCATGTTGAAGGGAGCCCAGACTGTGATGCGGTCACCGAGAGCCTTGGCGAGAATTCCCGCGTAATCGGAAAAGTACCCGGCAAGATCGCGATTGGGCCAGCCGCCACGATCTTCAAGCGCCTGGGGTAAATCCCAGTGGTAAAGGGTACAGAAGGGCCGAATACCTGCGGACAGCAGTCCGTCAACCAATCGGGAATAGTGATCGAGTCCCTTGTTGTTTGGAGAACCTGTTCCGGCTGGCTGTATCCGCGGCCAGGAGATTGAAAAGCGGTAGCTCTTCTGATTCAGCTGTTTCAGTATGGCAATATCTTCTTTGTAACGATGGTATTGATCGCAAGCGACATCGCCAGTCGCGCCGCCTCGCACTTTTCCAGCCGTATGCGAGAAGCGATCCCAGATTGACTCGCCTTTCCCATCCTCGTTCCAAGCACCCTCGACTTGATAAGCTGCGGTGGCCATGCCCCATATGAAATTGTCCGGAAAACGAACTCCACTGCCCTCAGAGCTGTTGTTGGCGGCAGGCATTGAGTTGCGATGGCTTGGTTCTGTAATGCTGCTTTTGCCGAGAGCTACTCCAGTTGCTGCAGCACAGGATTTCGCAAGGAATTCACGTCTCGTAAAGCGAAAGTTAGGTTGAATCATACGATGCTCTGGTGTCTCATCATTAACGATTGCCTTAGGTCGATCTCTTTTCAAGGTTTGATATGAGTAAGCATCCCATTCTCGTCTTCTGAATAGTTCCGTGTATGAGTCAATTGATGCATTTTAACAATTGCGATTACACCTCCCCCAGGGAATCGCATATCTCCTCTTCGCAGCTGGTTCGATTTGCATTGCTCGAGCGCTCTCGTGACCGGCGGCATCTGCAACTCTGCGCTCGGCTACTGCGGAACAATCGCATACATTTTTCAGCGGAAACGCCAGCCTTGCTCATGTCGCGGCGTTAGTTGCGGAATTCGCTGAAAACGAAACCATGCCCTCTTTGCTTCTCGTGACACTGGAAACACGAGCCTCTCTGTTCTGTGGTTAAGATGTCGTGCTCATTGTCGTTCCCCATAAAGCGTGCGAATCCCCAGCCTCCAGACTGAGCATACTTGCTGCTGTCTTTCACCATTACATCTGTCCTTCGCCTCGGCCCCTCTGATACGTCCCCTCCTTTTTCGGACATTGAGATAACGTCGTAGACGAGAATTGAACCATCTTCAAATGTTCCATTCTGCAAACCCGCGAATGCCTGGCGGTTGGCATAAATGTGATGAAATCCGCCTTCCGTCTTATACGCAGGAGAACTGGGAGTCGTGAGCGTGCTTTTGACATGAATCCATTCACGATAGCCGACCGGATACTGAACACTAGAGCGGGCTGCATCGGCGGCCTTCAGCTCACACACACATGAAACAAGAGCCAACAGCAAGAACATACGAATGGTGACTAAAAGCTGCTTCGAAAGCTGTGCGTAGATTTGCGGTTGCATAGAACTTAATCTCCCCTTTAGTTCGCGAATATAGATTTGTGAAGAGGACAATCTTGCTTCCGGCTGAAGCGCCGGGCCTGTGAAACAAAATGCGCATTTCTAAATTAGAAGTCTCTTGACCAGATACAATTCTGCTGCACCAGCACCCGGCAACAGTGGCTTCGTTGATGCTGTACCTCTCAACCTGCTAACAGCGACCCGGCACCCACCAGAAGCGGGGGAAGTGCGGGTCGCTGCTTTGCCGGCGCTCATTCCCAGGTTTGAGCGAAACGTCAGAAGTTGAATTTCGCAACCAACTGCATAGTTCTTGCATTGTTGCTGAAAAACAGCTGCGGGTGATTAAAGGTCGCTGGGTTCACCACTTGAACGAAAGAGGATATGGTGATGAAGCGAAGCGGAGCTACATCATTGACAAAGCCAGGAATGTACTGGGAGTGATTGAAGACGTTCAGAGCCTGCACTTGAAATTCAAGCGAAGTCCTCTCCGTAAGATTGAGTCTCTTAACCGCAGTCAGATCCCAGTTATTCGTGCGCGGAAGGGCGACAGTATTTCTCATCGCAGTTGCCAACGCCCCTTTGCCCGCCTGAATGTACATTGCGCTAGGATTGACCGCTAGATAGGCAACGATCTGGCCAGCCGAGTTGGTAAGGGGAGTCACCGGAGATCCTGTGCCCGGCACTCCGGCAGCATTAAACACGGTCCTGTCCGGAGCAGAATCCCCATTCAAATTACTGTCGATCCCGCTTTGCGGTGTGAAGTACTCAGGCGTCTGGAACTGCCAGACTGGTGCAATCTCCCAGTTCCCAACGAAATTCCTCGCAAACCACCGAGAACCTTTAAAGAACGGCACGTCGTAAATGGCTTCCAAGCTAATGCGATGGCGCCGATCAAGAGCAGATGTACCAAAGTCCGCTCGGAGATTTTGAGAATCTTGCGGCCTTCGTGGGGTCAGCTGTGTGCTGAATACTTCGGCAGTTGAGTTGTCTTCCGCGTGGCTCCATGTCCAGGCCGCCTGGAACTGCAAACCATTCGTAAGACTGCGATTCAATTGTGCTTGCAAGCCATGATAGATGGATCCTCCGTACGGTTCATAAGCGGTGATCGTGTTGATGAATCCTGCGGCTGCGTATGCTGGAAGTATTGCAGAATTTGCGGTGATGCTGGTCAAGGTATTCTTAAGAGAGTCCAGAGTCGCCTGACCAGGATTTGCTAGATAGGTTGGCAAGAATTGGCTCGCAGTCACCTTTGACTGCTTATTTATCTGATCCTGTACCGGGAGATGAATTCCTCGCGTGCCAACATACCGAACTTCGGCGGTGTACTTGCGGCCAAAGGAGCGCTGTATACCAAAATCCCATGTTTCGCTGTAGGGCAGATGCTGATTGGGGATATATCCTCCGGTTTGCGCGATTGCGGCAGCAGGTGTCGCAAATGTCTTAAGGCCGGTTCCTTGTCCGGCAGGCAAACCTCCTCCAGCAAGGAAGCCGTTTGGAGTGCTAAACGAGCAGCCAGGAATCACTCCATTGCTGACGTCGCAAAAGCCCCCGAACTCAGGGGGGATGCTAAGAATGCCCAAGTTGTCGAACAAGACGTCATATGCCATCGCGAAGCCGCCACGGATCGAGGTGGTGCCGGAACCTCCTGGCGAGTAGGCGAAACCAACCCGTGGAGCAAAATTCCTGTACTGCGGTTGCGGCTCGCCGAACGTGATCAAACCAGGGACACTTGCTATCGCATTTAAAGTTTGCAGACGTTCGGTGTACGGAACTGACGTGAACTCATATCGCATTCCGATATCCAAGGTCAACGACTGCGTGGCCCGGAACTCGTCGTTCGCATAGGCATAGATCGCGCTCTGATCGCCGTAGTAGATGTTGTTTCCGGTAGAACGTTGGCCAAAGAAGTCCGGAACCTGATCGTACAAGTAGGTGCTGAAGTTGCTGTATTCGTAGTCACCGCGAGAGCGTTGCGTGAAATTTTGAGGAGAAATGTACTTGCGTCCCTCAGCGCCAAACTTAAAATTGTGCTTTCCTCTGACCCACCCGATATTTTCGGTGCCTTGATAAATATTCTCTATCGTAAACTGCGGAAAGTTTGGGCCTGGACCGATCTGGATGGCGTTCAGGTCTTGGATTTGGAGGTTGGGGAATACGCCCAGCCCGGGAAACGTTTGAGGACCGACGACGAAGTTCTGAGAGAAACGATTGACGCCAAAGCGAAACTCATTGGTCACATTAGGGGAGAAGGTGTGATATTCGCCAAGGGTAAACAAGTGCTGTCGAACTGGAACCGAGCTAAAAAAGATCGGTAGTTGGGGTTCACCAGCGGCGTTGTTGGTGTCGTCTTTGGAATAAATGTAGCGCAAACGAACCTGATCCACTGGCGAAATATTCATATCAACGCTGTTCACCGACGTAAAAATATTGTTGTAGTTCGGAATCGTAGCGTTAACCTGACCGAATTCATACCCACCTAGCGTTGATTTTCCGTCAGTACTTAAGAACTTGTTAGTTGTTGCTGTCAGGCTGCCTTTGCAGTCTGGACCACCTGGACCGGATGCAGTGCCCACATACTTCTGAAACTGCGCAAGATTTGTCTGATTGATGTTGGAACCGCCGAAGGCACTGATTTCAGAATAACCGAGTGCCGTCGGGGCGCACCAGTTGGTTGTCGACAATTGATTGACCGTCTGGTACTCGTTCAAAGTGTAAAAAAAGAGCTTGTCTTTAATGATGGGTCCGCCTAGCTCTCCGCCGTAGCGATTATTGTCAAATCGCGGGTTTGAATAGGGCCCAGGAGCCTCATTGCGAGCCGTGCTCGCATCGATTGCGTTCAAGTTGCGGTTTCGAAAATACTCGTACACAGTTCCGTGAAACTGATTAGTGCCGCTTTTTATAGCTTGATTAAACTGGCCACCGGATGAATGTCCAAATTCGGGATTGAACTGATTCTGAAGTACCGTGAAATTCTGCACTGCATCGTTGGGAATCGCCATTAGCGGCCCAGTCACATTCTTTGCATTGTTGTCGACCCCTTCTACAGTGAAGTTGTTATTGCGCGGTCGTTGACCCGATACTGATGGCCCAGTACCCACGCCAATACCCCCAGCAGATGTCACACCAGCATTGAGCAAGGAAAGATTAATCACACCAGAACCGACAGAGGCTTCAGGTAGATCTTGATTCTGTTTTGCCTCGAATGTGCTCTGAATCTGCGGTGTAACCGTATCGATTGGAGCCGCATCCGCGCTCACTTCGACCGTAGTCGTCGCACCGGATACAGACGCAGTCAAATTAGCGGTTTGTGTCTGGTTCAGACGGACCTCGACATCACGAAGTCTAGCTGCGAATCCACTGCCGGCAATCTCGAGAGTGTAGTGCCCCGGCAAGAGGTTGGATATGTGGTATTGACCTCCCGCGTTCGTGGTTGTTGCGGTTTGTACTTGCGTGGCTAAGTTTGTCGCAACGACCTTCACATTTGGGATCACGGCCCCAGTTGTATCAGTCACAACGCCGGCCAAGTCACCACTAACACTTTGGCCGACAACAGGAATGCTGAGGAGCAAACTCGCGGTGAGCAGAAACGCGATAAACCAACTCTCGAAGTCGTATATATGTGCTGCAGTTCTGGTCATTCCCATACCCCTTTGCTCTCCAAAATGATGCATTGTAAGACGATATGCATGCAATTATCGGGCCACACGGAAGATTTTTATTTGCTTGTGTTTAGACGAACTTCAGTGAACCGCATGACTCATGACTATAGATTCTTGAATGTCCGAGGGATAGTTCACTGCAGATTTAGCAACGTTCGCATGCAATACAAATCGCTTGAGATCGACTTTTTGTACACACACGTCAAGTCCTAGATAATGAGTTCTCCTATGACATTCTGGAGAATGCATCATTAGCGGGGACGTTCCAGCAACGCGATGCC
>CAYNPS010000002.1:51447-60310 GCA_964399125.1 uncultured Terriglobales bacterium | reverse complement strand
GCGCCACAAACAACGAGATGCAGCAACAACACTCAAAAACCATTGCACGGTCTTTCCGCTAAGGTCCATGCAATATTGTGTTCCGTTGATCCGATGTGTTTAACTTTGACTAATGTGAATGCTTCAGAAAAGTTTCGGATTATATGAAAGATTACATACGCGGCACATGCTGACCTCCAAGCCACGAGCCAGCCAGAAAGCGGATGTTATCTTTGTACGTGCGGCTAATGATGTACTCATTTCCTCCTTCCACTCGGAGCTTATAGTCGCCGTGGGGTAGTGCCTCGATCTCCAACGCTGACCGTGAATTTACGACACATGAACGATGGATTCTGATGAAGCCGTGCGGCCGCAGCCTTTCTTCAACTTCGGACATGGTTTGGCGGAGCACGTGGGAGCCGCATGTGCCATGAATAACAACATAGTTGCGTTTCGCTTGCACCGCGACGATCTCGGAAATGTCGACAAAGAAGACTTTGCCTTTCTCCTTTAGCGCAATTCGGTGCGAAAGCTCACGGGATGAGGACGTTTGGCAACTATTCCCGGAATTTTTCGACTTTGCAAGTTGCTCACTCGAACTTCGTTTGCCTTCTTTGTGACCGATTAAGCCGACTCCCGCAGACACGTTCGTTACCTACTCCTTTGGCAGTTGTTCCGCTGCGCCTAAAATTTTTCCGTGGCCTGGCTCTTGAACAAACGCGATCACACGCAGATTGTTTTTCTCCATACCGGGCTTCACCTTGACTTCCAAGTCTTGATCGAAGACTTTTCCCTTCTCAATTTTGCCAATCTTTTTGATGTCCTCTGCTACAGCGACATATCTCAGATGTTTGCCGCCGTTCTCGCCGTGTAAAACGTCCGACTCAGCATGATCCAGAGCTAGGGCGAGAAACACGTCGGCGGAATGGTTCAACGATGTCCCAGCAGCCTGAATATGCAGCCGTAGGAGGGGCAGCGCGCCAGGTTCGATCGTGGTCGAAGTAATGGCTATCGGCACTCTCGCGTTGCTGGCTGCGGCAGTGAGCATCTGCTCAAGCTGCTGCGCATCTCCGCGCAAAATTGCGCTTCCGTTGAGAACGATCTGCGGCGTATAAGGTTGGTCGAGGTGTAGCGTGCGAACATAATCGGCCTGACGCTCAGTAAACGCGGCCGAGGAGTATGGGTCTTTCCATCCTTGATGATCCCAATAGTCGACGTGCTCGCTCAGCACAATTAAATGAGCGCCGGCTATCGGCTGATCGGTATCCAAGCGTTCGAGAAATACATCTGCGGGCGGACAACTCGAGCAGCCTTCAGATGTAAACAGTTCGAGAAGCACCGGGACGGGTGACATCGAGTTGCTGCTGTTGCGTTGTCCTGCCGCGGCTAAGCCGCACCCGAAGATGTAGAAAGCAAGAAGTGGTTTCACAAATCGCGAGGCCGCAAACGTCATTCGAATATTGCGGTCCTTGCTCAAGCCCCAACTCTGAGCTCTTTGCGCCGTTGGACTCAACCTATGCAACAGACTCCGGATTACTAAAACGAACAACAAATCCAAAACGCTCCTCAATACTTATCCATTTTCAGCTTCCACGAAGTGGTGATCAGTTCGCAATAACCACTCCCTTCCAAATTCATATAGCCATTTGCCGAGAGTTCTATCGAACGCGACAATGTCTCTGCCAGCACTCTCCTTTTTTAAACTTCCATCGTCATGTCCACGAAGAATATACAAAGCACACATTCGACCTTCCTTGCCCTTAAGTTGTGGTGGTGTTGAAGGTAAGCATGTTAGTCCAAGCATCAATTCGTATTGAATCGATTTGAGCGTATTTCTCGCTGATTTGCGGAGTGTACATTTCAGATTTCGAACGCCTGAGTTGCGCGTGACTGCCCAACCCTATGCCGATCCTATCAGCGCGCATTTTCGCGCTTCCGCTCGGTATCTTCGTTCCGGATATCCATGCGTTTGATGAGACCGTCCTGAAAAGAATATACAAGTAAGCGAACTTGACGAAATTGGAGGGCAAGTGCAGTCAAAACGAGAGCTAGTGAAGACCCTCTATGCCGCATTTAGCAAACGCGACATTGGCCGAGTTCTCCTGTTGATGTGCCCTGCGTCGACTGGCCGCACGGGATGGAGGGCGGGCGCGTGCATGGATGCGACAGGTGCGCCTCTATTGGACACGTCAGTGGCGCATTGTGGACCCACATGTCGAGCCAATGGGCATCGAAGAAGACGACGAGAACAGCCGTACCGTGGTGGTTGTTGCACCAGGTCGTGCGTGATCGGGCCGGAAACGCCTTAAAGACCAGCTCGTGCAGCTTCTTAGCCGATTCTGTATCTAGTAGATCTGCGAAAGTAGTTTGTATACTTGCCTTAAGCAGTACTTTATTTGTAGCTCCTGTTTGTACCGCTGCCGCTTTGGCCGAATTTACTGGCATCCATCTGCAAAAGCTTTTGCAAGTGGATCCAACGCTCTTACCACTCAATTCGACCAGCAAGCTGGACTATACGCGGATCTTCCGCCGAGGTGTAGGTCCCGAACGCGCTCGATGAAATCGTCGAACTGGGAAGCTTAAAGCGTGTCATGTTGAATGCATTGAAGAGCTCCGCGCGTAGTTGAAATGTCTTTGACTCCGTAATTCTGAAATTCTTCAAAATTGCGAAGTCCTGATTAAAGTAACGAGCGCCAGTGAACTCGTTACGCCGTGTATTCCCGATGTCCAGAGCTCCCCGAGGCTTTAAGAAGAGCGCCGGATTGAAGGCGTGATCAGGATCACCCTGGCTCAGGTCAAACGCGCTTCCGGGGGCGATCAGGTCGCCGCGATCGGCAAACTGATTGAAGCCGCTGAAATCGGTGGTGTTCAGATCGCCCCACACAGTAAATGGAAATCCTGTGCGCCAGGTGGTAATACCCGCTATTTGCCAGCCACCAATAATGCGATCCACCACTGCATTCGCGTCAGTGCCGATCCATTTCGTTCTGCCAAAGGGAAGGTCAAAGGTATAGGAGCCTACCAGGCGCTGTCGAACATCGAAATCGGAGCGACCATATTCGGCTCGGAGATTTCTGACATCCGCAGGCGAACCAAAATCCCGATCAGAACCGAAGAAGCTGGAATTCTCGTCTAAAGAATGTCCGTATGTGTAGGAGATATCGCCACTCACTCCATGCCAGGGGCGAGCTCGGAACGACGTGACCAGCGAATTGTAGTTGGATGAACCGGGGAAGGTACCGTTCGCAACCGCGCCGTATTGCTGAAAGGGGAATGTTCGGGTATTCGGAGTTTGATCGCCTCTTCTAGTCGGATCCACGGCGGTAACAAACGGCTCGTTGACATCAATAAACATCCCCAGCTTTCGTCCCTGCGATCCAATGTAGTTAGCACCGAAGACGAAGTTTTGGCCGATTTCTCTCTCTAGTTCAAGAGCGTAGTTCATAGCGTACGCGCGGTTGCCATGGGTATCCCACGCATTGAAGGTGACAATCCCCCGTTGTCCCCCAGCAAAGGTGGGATCAGCGCTAAAAAGGAAGCGATTCTGGCTTAACGCCGTAGCCCAGGAATATTGTCCCGTGGGCAAAGTGGTTGTGAGGACTTGCGGACCATTAAGTCCCATGTTCACAGGAATATTCGCGAAGACCTCGTCGAAGCCCAAGCGAAACCCTGTTCGGATCACCGTCTTGTGCTCCCCGATCAGTCCCCAGGAACTGCTGGGAGAATAGGAGATTCCCACTGCAGGAGAAAAGTGAGTCTTGGGTGTATCCAACTCTCCCGACGCCGGCAGGAATACCGGACCCGGCGTCAGAACGATGGCGGCGCGTCCCTGCTTGGTTGGGTCGATGGTAATGACCTGATTGCTATTGAGGGCAACCATGCCTACTCCGGGAACAAAGTTACTGCCTCGGTTCTTTTTCTCCTTCATTGCCCCTGGGTATTCGTAACGCAAGCCCAGATTGATCGTCAGGTTGTCTTTTGCTTTGTACGTGTCTTGCACGAAGAAGTAGTCGGCGTATTTCCACCAGTCGCGAAAGGTTTGACTGCCATCGGATCCCCCGGTGCGCAAGCTGCCGGAGCGCGGCTTGCCTGAGGCGAACGAGTTGTCAACTCCGGTTGCGGGCGGCAGAAAACTGGCGAAGGAGATTGCTCCGCGGAAGTTGCCGTTGAGGAAGCGGTGTGTGTCTTCGCGCTTGGCTTCGCCACCAAACTGAAACCGATGTCGTCCAGTCGCATATGAAACATTGTCGATGAGCTCAAAGGTGTTTGTCGACCGTCCTTGGGGCATGTTGGTCCCTGCGCCTAATCCGAAATTGCTGAACCCGCTCACCGTAATACGCGGCAAGCCACCGTCGAGCGGATCAATTCTAGTGTCGACATAACCGGGTAGCGGGTTACCGGCCGAGTCGGTGAAAATACTTGCAGGGTTCACCCCCACATCGCCAGCGCGAAAGAACGTACGGTTACGAGTGAAGCCAGCGCGGAATTCGTTTAACCACTTGCTTGTGTTGTAAACATCATTAATGACGTAGTTGTGGGAGGACGGCCAATTCGTGATCGAGCCGTTGAATGGGTTCTGCTGCAAAGTAAGGGAACGGCCCAGCACAACAGTACCACGCCCCATCATCCGGTGATTGTTAGTAAGGTTCTGATCGATTCTCAGTAGATAGGTCTCGCTGTTCGTCTTCTGAGGCACGCTGCCGGCCCAATTCTTTCCACCTACAAGAGCAGTGTTCGCATGTGGAATAAACGCCAGTAGTTTCTGCGAGGTCGGATCTGTTACCGCTGCTCGTTCTGCATCGGTAGGGACTCTGGCCGTTTGAGGCAAAGGATTGATCTGCCGTATCGCCTCTATGCTGCCGAACCAGAATGTCTTGTCTTTGCGGAGATATCCGCCCATGGTCCCACCAAACTGATGTCGACGAAGCTCATTCCTTTTCTGTCCTGCTCGATTGAGAAAGTAGTTATTGGCGTCAAAGGCATCGTTGCGCGCGTATTCAAATAGCGTGCCGTGATAGCTGTTCGTGCCCGCTTTCGTAATGAAACTTACCTGCGCGCCTGGATTTCTGCCGACGTCAGCTGTTGCAATGCTGGTTTGAACGTTAAATTCCTGAATGGCGTCGGTGAGCGAAAACAATATCAGGGGGCCATTCACCTGCGGGTCGTTTAGGCTGGTTCCATCCAAGGTGAAGTTATTCGACTGCGCACGCATTCCCGCAACGCTGAGCCCTCCAGCTTGAGTACCTGGCGCCTGGTCGAGGGTTCCCGGTACCGTGAGCGCCAGATTCAGAACGTTTCGTCCCAGCATGGGAAGGCTCTTGATCTGATTCGGGTCCACTGTGGTTGCAATTGACGTACGATCGGGCTCAACCAGAGGTATTTCGCCCTGAACTTGTACAACCTCGCTGGTATTGCCGACCTGGAGCTTGAAATCAACGCGTCCGATTTCTCCAACGGCTACAGTGGCATGGGCCACGGATTTGCGGAATCCGCTGGCTTCCGCCGATATTTCATAGTCGGTCGGGCGCAAAGCTGGAAACTCGAATGATCCTGAAGACGAAGTTGTGGTGTTCCGGGTATAGCCGGTGCCAACGTCAACAAGTGTCACTGTAGCGCCGGGAAGGACCGCTCCGCTCGGGTCGGTAACGGTTCCAACCAGGGTTGCCGTGGGAATTTGTCCGAATGCTGTCGCAATCAGGACAGCACTGAGGATGGCCAACTGCCGTATGCGGATCCGCCGCTCGGGTTCAATCATGGGATCTCTCCATTGCAGACGCTCAGGATTTATGTTTTCTCTTTGAGAAGGCCGACGAAACAATGAACTGGAGAGCAGTCAGTTAACCAATTGTTTACGAAAAGCTAAGTTACTTTAATTTCGACATTTAACGAGTAACTAGTGCCGTGATTGATTTCGCATTTATACCATTTTGTGGAACTAAACCTAAAAAGCCTCCACTTATTGGAATGCATGCTGGAATTAGAAATGCCTGATTGTCCTTGACTGCAAGGGAACAATGTTATGGGGTCGGTAGCCCATCGTTCGCAGTTAATATACAATTATTAGATTTAGATATACATATATTAGAGTTGGCTTCCGGACTCCGAAGCGAAGGTCAAAAAGTCAGCATCGTTTGGCACTCTCCGACTTACCGACCTCCATGGCTCCAGGAAGGAGGAAGAAAAGACATGAAGCACGGTCTTTGAGATTTCCAGACACACCTCTACTGATGAGATGACACGGATTACGTTATAACCGGTTTCGCCGTTATGCCCGCGCTTAGATAGGAGGTTAGGATTCCACCGGTGTCTCCCATCGAGGCGCAGTTCATCGCGTCGACGTTCGCACCTGCCTTGCATCCAAGTTCGAACTAAGACTGGCCGATATCAATGCGAATACCACTCCCGTTGCCATCCAATATGGTATGGATTGATGTTAGCGGGCTTCCGCTCTGACTGCTCTATTCAGTCTTACTGAGTGTATTTGCAGATGTTAAGCGAGTATCGTCGCCTCGGCTGCGAGCTGATTAGGAACACACCCGATACGAACAGGATCACAAGCCGAATACGCGCAAAGAGAACGCCACCAATTTGCCTTTGATCCGGACTTCCTAAAGGTAACGCTCGCGCAACAACGACACGTGATGAATAAAATGGCCACAGATCACGTAGGCCAAGGCGCGCACAGTGAAGCGGTTACCGCTTGCTATGCCGCTGCGCAGCCAAGCATGGGCGGGCATATTCTCGAAAAGAGAGATCGTGGACAAACGCACGGTTCTGAATTCGTTCGTGTGCACGGCCCAGGAGATCTTGTCCGCTTCAGCGCCGGAAACCGCTAGCTCCTGCTCGAAGCTGGGCAAGGTGGACTCGAAGCCGCGAGCAAACCAGAAGGCGCGGAAGGTAAAGACGCGCTCGGCATCGTTGATGTGGCTCAACACCTGACGGATGCTCCACTTATCCGCGGCATACCGGTATAGGGATTGCTCTTCTGAAATGCGGGAAAAGATTGTCGTCGATTCTCCCAGCTGGCAATGCAGCTCTGAAATGACATCGGTGCCGTCGGCGATTCGATTAATATAAGTGAAATAGTACGGAGCTGCCTCGATAAGGTTTGGTTTAGCGATCATGCTATCGCCTCATTGGCTTTCCAGGAACTCTCCACCGCGATCTCGCCGCAAAATGGTCGCAGGAAATGGAAATGACGTTCACTTTTTTATGCCCTTAGGTCGAGCTCGCTAAACGCGGTCGCACAATTAATGAAGTCATAGCTATCTTGGCGCACTATCGCAGCTCAAGTACTCCGATTTTTACCGGCTCAAGTTGTTTTTCGTCGACTATCTTTCCCTCTCTCAGATTGTCGATGTGTGTGTTAGCCATAAAGTAAAATCGTGAACCATCAACCGCTCCAGTAGTGGGCGAGGATACGAAGTCAGAGCGATTTTCGAGAATTGCGCCGCCGGTCACACGCAACCCGTCATCTGATAAGCGGAAACGAGCGACGCGAGGCGATCCGAGGCTATTCTGTATGCCGATCAAGCTATTGTGATACCAGTACAAACCATCAAAGCCGGAGACGGTCGTGTAGGTACCGGGTTGCACCTCATGCGATCTGTGCGTCTCGAAGTCATATTGCAAAGTTCCAAAGGCATCGCTGACGTAAAGCCACTTTCCATCGTCGGAAATCGCAATGCCGTTGGGATAATAGAGAGAGCGGGAAAACTTCAACGGTGTGAACGCGTGCGATCGCCGGTCAAATCGAAACACCTGATCGGCAAGGCTGTCAGTCAGGTATATTCCCTCGGATTGGCGCAGAACCAAGTCATTGAACAGGTGCGGACTAGGCGTGTCGACGCTGAAGTGCTCGATCATCCGGCCACGAGCATCGAAATGCGTCAACTCCGACCCAATGCCATCGTATGGGCAGGTATTCGCCCACAGATCTCCATCGGAGGATCCCACTTTCATTCCGCAGATGGATCGCAGCTTGTATTGCGCTGCATCAACGAAATCCACAATAGAGTCAGGAGCTGCAACTCTTACAATTTTACCCAGATATAGACTTCCAACATAGAAAAGATGCCTTCGTAAATCTACTGCCAAGCCTTCAGGAATCAAGTATTGTTCAGGAATCGTAAAGGCAAGCCGGGTATTCCGCACCAAAGGGTACTCACCTTGAACTTCTGACACCATCAAAGCGTAATCGTGATTATTTTTTAGTTTGCTGAATACATGGTCTCCCTCGGGATCAAAGCCTTCTTTGAGGGCAATGCATTTTCTCAGGATGGAAATGCCTTTGTCGAGCTCTCCCAGATAAACGTAGTCATGGGCGAGCTGAAACAATGCAGGCCCACGATCGACAAGGGTAGGGAGAATGCTTTCAATAGCGAGAATCTCGGCCCGAACCTGCGGCGCATCAGAGGGTTCTGCCGCAGCGCCCTGATTCTGCGCCGAAACGCGAATCAGTAACAGCGCCGAGATGCAGCAAATCAGGAACGAGTTCGTGAGTCTTAAGACTGAACGTACCATTCGGTTGAAGTTCCCAAATCGACCAGCCAGCCTCTGGGCAAGAAGTTGTTCGCCGGATTGGTCTGCCGACGTGCTAATGGAATGGATGCAGCTGCCATTCTCATTAGCATTGGTATAAATGGACTGGTCCAGTTCTTCTTTTTCCTTCCTGACAGGATATCTCATGATCTCGACACATTGGTTAGATTTTAAATATTTGTGGAGATGTGACGTGCATTCGATATCCGTCGGGCTGGGATCGGCTCGGGCCTTCAACCGCGTAGCGCGGCTCCTAGAATATCGTTTTTATGGCAGCGCAATGCGAGTTGCCAATCTCTGTTATTCGTCAATTAGAACTAATAATAAGTATCTCTGTAATGTT
>CAYNPS010000002.1:48280-51347 GCA_964399125.1 uncultured Terriglobales bacterium | reverse complement strand
TTCCTGGTGAATCAGATGACCGTTCCTCCCCTAGAAACAGATCGCCTGAAACTGCGCGGACACAGGATCGAAGATTTTGAACTCTGCGTTGCACTGTGGGGCGACGCATTGGTAACTCGTTACATCACAGGAACACCCTTGTCTCGAGAAGACTGCTGGGCGCGTTTGTTGGGCTACGTCGGGCATTGGGCGCTCTTGGGATTCGGATACTGGATCGTTGAAGAAAAGTTCAGTGGCGTCTTTGTCGGAGAGCTTGGATTCGCCGACGCGAAGCGAGGCCTTGGGCTGCCATTCGCTAGCGCCCCCGAGACTGGCTGGGCATTCGTGCCCTCTGTGCACGGGAAAGGCTATGCGACCGAGGCTTTGAGAGCTATTCTGAGCTGGGGAAAGGCAAATCTCAACAGCGATGAGACGATCTGCCTGATACATCCGGAGAACTACAATTCGATGAAGGTTGCTGAAAAATGTGGATTTCGGAGGAATACGGTAGCCACTTACAAAGGTCAGCCTACAGTTGTATTCGCCCATCGCTGGGATGACAAGTCAAATAAGCGCTAAAAGAGCACCGCGCATCCTGCGCAATGCGATCCAATGCTCACTTGGAAAGCAGTCTTCCCTTCTCCCGGAGTTCAGCTGCTTTTTGCTCGTTGCCCACGCTTTCATATAGAGACGCCAGCATTAGATATAGAGGTGGTGTCGGTTTCCTGAGGCTAATAGCCGTCTCAAGAGTCTCAATTGCCTTTGACGTGCTTCCCAATTTTTGTTCGCTTTCCACAACCTGCAAGACGGTGTGATCGTCAGTCTGGGTGCTGAAAGTGGCCAGATTATAAAGACTGAGCACGGACGCGAAGTCCTGCCTTGCGAAATAGAGATCGGCAAGTCTCGCGCGAACCGTTTCATTTAGAGAATAGCTCTGGCGCACCCGCTGGAGCCACTTCAGCGCCGAATCCTGATTGCCCTGTCCCAGATACACCATGGCTCGCTGGTACTCTGGAGCTTCATCAGCCTTACGAGAGGTGTTTGCAATCGTCAGATCCCAAGGCCGACTCACCGGCTGATCGGTAATTCGAAAGTTGATTCCGGTGTATGCGGTCTGATGCGTCTCGAGATCAGAAACCGCAATTAACAAACGATAATTTCCTCCGGGCAGGCCCACGGTCGAAATGTGTGTGCCAGTGATCAATGAGCCATTCAGATCGAACTGCTCGCGTGTGATCTCGTCGTGGATAGTGTGCGTGTCAGCACTCGAAGCGAGCCGGCCGTATCGATACTCTACATCTAATTTCTTGCCGCGATTGATAGCGGGATCGCCGGGCGGCAACCACACCTGGTACATGACCCTGAGATCTTCTCCCGACATCACCGAAGCCTGCTCGCCGGATTGCGGAGTGAAGCTGACTCCGGAAAAAGTGAATGGCAATTGGACCGCTGAACCTACTCGATGGATCTCCCAGAACGGTACCGCATCCGAGATCTGAATCGCCTTTGATGCGGAATCAGGAACGGTGATCTTCCGCACCACTGTATATGCAGTTTTTCGCAGCTTGTCATTGAGCAACCACTCCAATCTGTAGTTACCCGGCGGTAATGGCAACATTCCTTCTATTCCGAAGGCTGCACTCTTCATCCTCTCGAACTCGGCGGAGCTTACATAGTCTGACAGCGTCTTACGATCTTCCAGTAGAAGCTTATTGTCTCGGTCGAAGACCTGGACTCCAAGCTCGAATGAGTAGAAATAGCGATCGCCTTCTTTGCCCAAAGAGAAATCCGTGGGCTTGCGGTACCGCACCACATAATGCACGTTAGTTTCACCGGCGCTGTCTCGCAGGATGGCCGTAGCGACATCCAAGTAATCCCCAGGGATAATGATGCGCGAATTCACATTCGCAAGGAGGTCGCGATTGCGACGTAACCGCTCTTTGGTGAGAGGATTGTTAGCGAGGGTCTTGAGCACCGAGAGCATCAAATCCGATTCCATGCTAGAAGTCGCACCGTTGGTATCCACGGGCTCGTTCGGTATAAGGCTCAGCGTCACACGTGCTACTTCACGCCCGAGTTCTTGGTCTATGAGCTTGAAGGCTCTGAGGCGGTCATTGACGGACAACGATGACGTTGTAAGCTTGTCCGGTCCATCAAAATAGGGACTGTAAAGTCTAAAATCCCCTCCAATTTCGCGCTGATAAAACAATATGTAGAAGTACGGTGGAAGAGCTGGATTCGCATTTTGGTAAAACCAGATCTCCATCGGGCGGGTTTGAGACATTTCATAGTATTTTGCTCGCTGCTGAGGCTCACCCAACGTTATGTATACGCGTCCCATATCGGTGCGCCAGCCCACATCGCCGTGGCGCGGTCCGAAGTTTTCGTTCGCGTATTGAATGCGTCGATAGATTTCGTCCTTGTAGGGATTTGTAGGAGCTCCGGGCGTCGGATTGCGCACCTCCCAGAAGTTCTGGATGAAGCGATCCCGCTCTTCATCGCTGGTCAAGCGTCGGAACTCGTCCGCTTCCTCCTTGGTAATAATGTAGGCCACATCTCTGTCGATCCAGCGCTGATACTGTGGCGACAGCGAGGACTTCTTCGCTGCCAGCAAATGATTGGTCGTGAGAAGGACGCCAGAAAGCAATACTAACGCGCTGACCTGAATTCTATTTGCGATGTGCCTAGAACAATTCATGTAGTTACCAAATCAGTGCTGCTTCGTATCCCCTAAAGCAGTCTCGATCCTGGAAATCACTGCCCGTACTTGCTCAGCGAACTCTCCCTTTGGAGCCAATTCCAGATACTTCCGGAACTCAACGAGAGCGGCCGGCGCATCTCGCTTGCGCAGAAGTATATTGCCTAAGGCGACGTGAGCAGGAGCGAAGCCAGCTTGAAGCTGGGTAGCCTTCAATGCGTGCGGTTCGGCCGCCTGCCAACGATTAAGCGCCAGATACGTTCGGCTCAACTCGTAGTGGCTTTCGACAGCATTCGGATTCAGTTCCAGACTGTTAATCAATACTTTCTCCGCCTCTGCGTAGCGCCTTTGCTGGTTGAGGCAGATGCCTAAGGCAAGGTTGGCAGGATA
>CAYNPS010000002.1:33173-48180 GCA_964399125.1 uncultured Terriglobales bacterium | reverse complement strand
AAGTTCGAGATTCGCGAAGCCCTCTGGCGACACAGAAATATCGACACGAACGCTGGTTTCTCGATACCCGTTCTGGTGAACTTTTGCGGTGAAAACTCCGTAACCTAGATCTTCGAAGGTAAATTTTCCGCGTGAGTCAGTCATCACTCGCGAAATCTCCATGCCATCCGATTTCTCGAGCACTATGAGTACGCCTTGTGGCCCGGCTGCGCCGTCGATCAGACGGACTTGTCCACGAATCTCCGTAGATCGCTCAAATGGAACCGGGGGACTCGGTTGCTGCCTCGACTGCCCAGCGACAACACCGACCCATATAGGAGAAATCATCAAAACCTTAGCCCAAAAACGAATCACAAGCTGGCCTTGAACCCGCGACAATTGGAGAGCGAAGCGCAGCGGCTCCTCGATACCTGTCCGTCTCCAGAAAGAAATTTGGGAGGGCTTATGGCCCTCCCGTCTGAACTGCGCAGACAACTCAGAACTCCATCTTTACTGAGAAGCGAGCGTAAAACGGATTATTGAACGAGAGTGGTTTGGTGAAGTCCTGATTAGAGTTTGCTGCCTTGAAGCTCAAATCACGGTTTTGATCCACAGTGATGACCGTTCTGGTATCAAAGATGTTAAACAGATCTGCACCGGTCCGCAACGTCCAACGCTCACTGAGCTTCCATGGCATCTCAAGCTTGACATCAACGTTCGCGTAGCTGTCGGTTCGTCCAAGCGCTCCACGACCACCGAGCGGCACTTCGCCGGCATTGCCATAGGCCGGATGATCGCCGAAGACGCTAAGAGGTGTTCCGCTCTGAGCGCGCAGTGAAGTTCCGAGAACGAGACCCTTGGCATGCCACCGCGGCACGGTGTAGCTGAAAAATGTGTTGAAGATGTGACGACGATCGGTCGGCAAAAAGCCAGGCCTAAACTGATCGCCCAGCAAGTTGTATTGACCAGTGGTGAAGTCGAAGAGAGAGCTGATTCCCGGATCGGTCTGGCCATTATCGTTCCGGAACGTTCCCTCGTAATTACCGAAGAGTTGTCCATAGCGGTAATTCACACGCATCAGGAAATTATTACTGAATCCCTTATTTGCCTCGAACTCCCACGCCGAGTAGTGGCGAATGGGCTTTGCAAAGCCATCGGGTTTGCCATCCGGTCCAACTTCACCACCCGTTAGCCCGGGTCCAGGAGATAGGAAGCAAATACCATTGGGAGAGAAAACGTTCCCGTTAGCATCTGTCGCTGGACCTGGCACAAAATTCCCGCTTGGACATTCCGCCGACGTCGGATTTCCCGTGTGCGGAATTACCTTTTGAATCTCGTTGACAAAAGTATCCAATGAAGGACTTGGATTTCCGAGCACCGAAGTTTGTGTGAGTGCAAAGGACGCTTCTGGAGATACACCGCCCATATCTTCTACAATGCGTCTAAGGCGTCGATCAAGGTAGCGCGCCGTAAAGATTATCCCCTTATATTGTCTCTCGGCACCGATGACAAACTCGTCTTCGTAATCCATCTTGGTGCCTGGTACAACGAAGTAGGGAGCGGTGCTGGTCGGATCAAAACCAGCGGTGGCTACACCGGCGTTTCCAACGATACCTCCCGGAACGTTGTTGATAATGTGAGCCTGGTCTAGGATCGGATTGGCTACTGTATTCCCGCCGACGATTGTCGGAAGAAATCTAACGTTCGTAAGGTCAAGCTCAGTCGAGAGCGACCGGATAGCAGCGTCCAATGGAAGCGGGTAGCTATATCGCCCATAGTTGGCATATAGCTTTGTCAAACGCGTGCCGAAGGGATCTATGGTTACACCCAGCCGAGGCGACCAGTTGTCATTGAATACGTAATTGACATTGGTGCCGGTAAAGCGCTGCTGTTCCCAACGCAATCCAGCGCTAAAACTCAGATGGTTGTTGATCGTCCACACATCATTGATGTAGGCATCTTCATACTTTCCTTCGGTCGGTGTTGTGCCACCACCATATTCACCGCGGTCTACTTGGAGGTATACGGGAACAGGAGCCGGGGCGCCGGGATACGAATACAGCGGGCAGATCGTGCAGCTTGCCGGAGCCTTTCTCAATGAGAGCTGCGCGTCCGCCATACGACCGACGGGACTAACGCCACTGGTGGCGGTTGGCAGATAGGATCCTCCAGCTGCGTTCGTCGCCGGAACCAGATATCTACCACCGGAACGGGCCTTTACGTTGTCGTAGTTTGGATCTTCATGGTTGAATCCAATGCTGAACGTGTGATCACCCCAGAAGTGCGCCACTTTGGACGTATCCATGTTATAGGAAAAGGTATTCGCATTGTGATTTTCGCGGAACCCGAAACCCTGCAAGACCGGGGTTGTCGGATTTACGCGATCGGTAACCTGATATACGTCCGCTGCCGGAAATTCGGTGAAGACGTTATTGTTGTAGCGGAACGCACCATCCAACAGCCAAGTGTTTGTGAGCGTTCCATTGTACCGAGCCACTGCGTTCTTGGTCCCGTATTCCCACCGACTGTAGCCGGTGGTATTAACCCGCAACAGCGTGCCGTTCAGCTGGTCGGTATTTGTGTGTGACGGATCACCAAAACCAGAGAATTCGATCGCATGCCTGTCACTGATCCGATAAGTGAGCTTCCCCGCCCAACTGTAAGTATTGAATCGTTGAGTCTGAGTTCCAAGCGAAGCAATGCCCGCGGCCGGCGGCGGATCGAGGAAATTGTGAGTCCAGTTTGGGTCAAACGATCCGAAGAAAAAGAGGTGATCCTTAAAATGTGGCACATAGCCGCCTAATTCGGCGCTGGCTTCATAAGTAGAGACTCCAACCAGTTTGCCTACAGGGACGACGCGAAAGTCATCGCGAAACAGCGGAACTGCTCGGAAAAATTCCGGAGCGCCGTAAAGAGCGAGCGCGCCGTGGTATGCGTCACTTCCAGACTTCGTTACAATTTGAACGACGCCACCGGTCGCCTGTCCATACTGCGGTTCAAAGCCGCCCGTCTTAACGTCTACTTCCTTGATAAAACTGAGATTGATACCAGTTCCAATCGAGCCCTGCGCTCGCGTGAAGGTTCCGAGGCCGCCAAATGCCGAATCCGTGATGTTTACCCCGTCAGCCACATAAAGGTTCTCGAGCCCTGAGCCGCCTGAGATAGAGGGATTGGCGGCGCCAGTACCCATGCCATTGGTGACCCCTGGAGCGGTATAGAAAAGATTAGAAACATTTCGCGCGACCGGAACCGACTTGTAAAATTGATCGCTGAGGTTCGCGCCAACTGCCGTGGAAGTCACATCGACTGTGGCAGCCTCTGCGTTCACTTCGACGACTTGAGTATCAGTACCCAACTTCAACCCAACCGTCACGTTCGACGTTCTACCGGTGAAGACCTCGATACCATTTATATCTTGCGGAGTAAATCCGCTTTTTTCTACTCGTATCGAATATCTGCCTGGAATCAGCAAGGGTAAAAGAAATTTCCCCTCTGCGTCGGTTTGAACCGTCTTCTTTCCCGTGGGTCCGGTCGCGGTTACGGCGGCGTCGGGAATGACTGCCCCCGAGGAATCGCTCACGATGCCTGCGAGATTTCCCTTTACCGTCGTTTCGCTCTGCCCAAAGGACTGACTCGCAATCGTCATAAACATTAGCGAAACAACTACCGCTGATAGCACATATCTGACGCTTCGTTGCATGTTTGCCCTCTCTTTTTTGTCCTGACAATCGGGACGGCGAGTAGATTGTCCAGGAAGAATCGCGCTTTCACAGGGATGGTTGGGGGCATCCCGCATTGCGTTCGTTTGCAAGAGAACATCCAACTTCTTCACTCAATGTTTACAATGTCTTACAAACGTGCTGCCTACTGTAACTATGGATTGTCATAGCCGAGTAGCGATTGAATTAGGTAGTGTTATTCCGAATTCTCGTATTACAGAATCATTTATTTGTATTTCGGTTATGTATTTCTGATGATTGGCAACATCTGTATTTGTAAATACAAGAATTTGGAGGATTACCGTGGGTCGAAACGCGCAGAAGATCCGAGCCTCTGCGATTTGCGGATTCCTACGACCACAACGTCACGAGCGTTCTGTTCGACAGCAAAGCTTTGCGCGGAGAGGCGCAATTGCGGCTGTTTCCCGGCTCCAGATCTAGGTCGTACCACATTGTAGTAATGCAAGCGATGCCACTCTGAACCGAAGCAGGACAAAGACGCATAAACTATCGCAAATCATGGACGATTCCTGCGAATTCGTTAGTATTGGCATCATAGCCGCATCTCGAAGGCATTCAGTTTCATCCTGTACGACTGAAGAGCGGCGGTGGTTGATTAGGAGTGGTGCTCCGTGCCAGTAGTCGGTCATAACTTACCGTTTGCCGGGAATATCTTGCTCGACCTGTAGCTTCCTTATTAGCATCGCAGTCTTAGGCACGATCAGGATGTTCCAATATCATATTTGAGGATCTTCGCTCTAATCTTATGGCTGGCTCGCCCACGAATCTTCGCAATGAGCATTTGACTAAAAGCATTGACTCTCTGAGGCGCCGGCTGATAACGGACGTGCGGCTCCGCGTCTTCACAGTTCCCGGTTTGTACAACTCCGACTTCGAACATTGGCAAAGCTACTGGGAACGTGAATTCCCACAGATTCAGCGAATTACTCAGAAGGACTGGAACACTCCTGACTGCCGGGATTGGGTGGAGGAGATAGACAGGAGTATCAGAAATGTCGACCTTAGTCACGTCGTATTGGTTGCTCATAGCCTTGGCTGCGCTACTGTGATTCACTGGGCTGAGATCTTTCATCGCAGCATCCTGGGCGCTCTCTTGGTTGCCCCAAGTGATGTCGACGCTCCAGGCTTTCCAACTGGAACTACTGGCTTTTGCCGATGCCGCTCGAACACCTTCCGTTTCGGAGCCTCGTTGTTGCAAGCAGCAATGATCCCTATGTGACTATCGATCGAGCGCGCCTCTTTGCAAATTCATGGGGTAGCGAATATGTGGAAATTAATGATGCGGGGCACATCAACGCCAGCTCTAGGTTGGGAATGTGGGATGTCGGCCTAGCTTTATTAGAACACCTGCTAATCAGCGTTCAGAGATGAGAGCACCAGTATGTGCGATAGTGGACGCCTATCCCTTACGCCCGTGCATTATTATCCGCAATAACCGCAGCTTCAGTGTGTCGCTCAAGCGCGGTCATGCAGACATGGTTGTGAACGATCTAATGCAGATCCTCGGCCTATGATTAATTCAGGGAACATGAATAACACCAGATCCTCATCATTTCTCCTTATGCCATTCCAATCATAATCAATTCTGACTCCACTCAGGAGGACTTCAATGATCTTATAATTCAAAACAGCGGCTCACCACAGCAATGTGTAGTCTCCTTTACAAATGTGAACGACAAGTCTGCGTAGGGTCTCGCGCGGGCGCGACACTCCAGTGCCCGCAACTCTCCTTCATGCAGGAAGTCGTTGATTGATCAGGCAGGAGAGCCTGGATGGCTTCAGCAACTTCGATCCATGCTTTACTTTCAGCTTGCAAAATGCCAATGAAGTGCTTTGTTCTTTTCGAATCTTCCGATTGAACTACCATACACGGTCACCTTTGTAGTGCTAATGCATTCCCGCTCCTGACGCCAGTCGGACAGGTTCATTGTGAGCATGAAATTAAGTCACAAAGTTTAGTTTCGTTCTTCTGTGCACCGGCGTAGTGCGAGCACTCTCAGCAATGCAACGCGTTCGAGTTCGTCACCCTGAGGCAGTATCGTTGAAATTGCGGATGATTGCGGTTCGATGCTCGTAGGCTGTTGGTCTCACAAGCGGGCGCCGTTGCTGTTTCTGTTGAGTCATCGCCGGTGGCGACACGGGCTGTTTAAATCAAAAAAACAGGTGATTGAGTTTCGAGCGTCACATGGCGGTAAGGAAACAGTTTCGCTTGCGACAGCGGTCGTTCCAAGGTGATGATGCGTCCGTTTATAATGCAACAGCTACAACGGCTGTCGGACGCTGTACAGCTTCGCTTTTAGGACTATCAGATTTTCCTGTGAAGCTTGCAGACAAGCAAAACAGGGCTCCGCTAAACATAAGATTATCGAGGGGAACATTCAGCCCAGCGACTCCACCATGCTGAATCATGAACGGCACAGAAAAAATCAATACAGTACAAAATATGAAGAATCCCAGGCACATCGCTGCCAAGGATTTCTTTCTGTTGCCCAATAGGAATAGCCCCCCGACTACATAGACGACAGCAGTCAAATATCCCCAGAACAAATGTTCTGGAATAAAGGCAGGTGTCAGTTGCCTGAGGGGAACTCCCGGCAGAAGTTCGGGGTGCACGAAATACTGGAGCCCATACAAAAGAATGAAACTTCCAATGCAGACGCGGGCTGCAGAGACCAGCCAATGGGTGCCGTGGAGTCTCCACTTTGCTGTGTGAGTTGCAGCTAAGGATAGAGCACCCGAACAGAAGCAGAAATCCCTCGCCATCACCATCCAAGCGATTCGTTGGCGCGGCAAAGTCGCGGCGATGGGGATATGCATGAATGCCTCGAAGAAGAGAAACAGGACTCCCGTTAGTGCGGCAGCCAAGCCGGCCATCTTTCGGAAGATGATGCTCAAGCTGGCGGCTACTAGACAGGCTCCGACGAAATAGGTGATGAACGTATGTGCTGGGACCCACTTCGGAATCAGGCGATTTATGGAGGCAAAATCCAAAAAGTGATCGCTGCCAAAGACTCCCATGGGCATAGCAAAGAACACCGGGCCGCATAGAATAAGCTTTTCCCATGCGGTCGCCTCCAACGATGCACTCGTAAGCACGATGCTTACTCCCGAAGCAAGCAGAGCCACGGCAATGAAAGAGAGGAGTGCAACATCCCGGTGAAACCAGTTAGGCAATGCAGCCCCTGCTATCATCAAAACTCCAGCAAACCGAGGGACATTGCTCGGTAGTGATGACGCGCCTTGGGACTCATCCCCAGAAACCAGTTCGGATGTCACTCTGCGCCTTCCTAATGAAAGGCCATCCCTTGTCCTACCGCTGTCCCGGACACGGAACGGTTCAATTTTGAATTTTACTAAAGCACATTAGATGAATCGCGGAGTTGCGATCTTGAATGGAAGTGACATGACAGAGTCACGTTGTTGCCCTCGTTCTTCAAGGTCGGGGAACGCTGCGCCAGAAAATTGGGCATACGGCACTGGTCTCCTTCAATTTCTAATAGACCCTCGGCTCGACCCGTACGGTTGCTTTGTTCCTACTAGAATAAGCATCCAACTAACAATTTGTGGTTTCACAAACAAGAATTCGCGGCGTACTAGGTTTGCGCTTCCTACAGAATTTGGTAGGGGAGTCGTCTCACGCTCCTTATAAGCTGTTGAACTAGCAATAAAACTTCATCTGGCCTGTCACGTGCAGCTTATTCGAAGATTAATGATTTGGGCCTTCAACAAATGGACTGGGCCTTGAATCTGGCGGATTGAGCTTGCGTAAAAGAAGCACCTATCAGAGCTCGCCTCCTAGAGAAGGTATGGCGCCGGTTTGTCGTTTCGACACTGCAAAGGCGGCGGTGGCTTCGAACCGCTCTGAGCTGCACATGGACTCGAACCCTCGTCGATGCGTCGGACGAGGAGAGTCCAGCTAAAGCGTGGGGCTTCAAATAGCTCGAGGAGGATCAGACTTGAGAGATAAGAGGGGTTTTCAGACAGAAGACGAGGCACTCGCGGATGGCCGTATTCCTGCCGTTCGTACGGCAGTTGCCGCTTCATCTGCCCGGAGAAACCGACCTTTTCTGGCCGTCACTGTGGGTGCCGTTGTAGTCGGCTCTCTCGATCTTTTCTACGCGATCATCGTTTACAGTCCCCACCACCCTATCCTTGTTCCCCAAACCATAGCCAGTGGTGTTCTTGGCGCGCGGTCTTACAATGGAGGGCTGCCAACCGCAGCATTGGGACTATTTCTACATTTCACAATCGCGTTTGGCGCGGCTATTACCTATTACTTGGCAAGCCGCAGGCTGAAATTGTTAGTCCATCACGTTGTTGCCTGGGGGCTATTCTATGGAGCGGCAGTGTATCTGTTCATGCACCTCATCGTGCTACCGTTGTCTGCGGTTCCGCGCGGAGATACACCGTTCATTTACCAAGCCTTTGAGTTTGTGGAACATTTGTTCTGTGTCGGATTGCCTATAGCTCTGTCTGTCCGTCGTTATTCGACGTGAGCCGTCACAGTAGCCATGGAGTCAGGAAAGCGAGTCGTCGATCTTATGCACAGTGCGAAAAATGTCCGTTCCTCTAAATTCGTGTTCAGCTGCGCCGCCACCCACCGAGTTCAAAGGGTGCTCGTTACGCCAGATACTCTGATTGTCTAGCGATCGTGAAGGTCGCAAGAAGACCACTAGGGGTGAACTACTTTTGGCAGAAAGGAACAAGGGGCCTCGGTCGTCAATGGTAGCTCTGTAAACTAGCAGATTCACGACAACGTAGTCGTCGCTTCTGCATTTGTCCATTACCGTAGCGGAAGCAGGCCGAAGGACTCTGCAAACATTGCGCGGCCTTCCGACATTATTTAAATATAGCTGAGCCAGAGATCGCTGCTGCGTTGCTTCATTGTTGCAAACCAGCGACAGAGCGGATAGAGAGCTACTACTACGCAAATCCAGATTAAATAAACAAAGGGTAAAGAGAATCCCCAGCCCGGTGGACAGGTTATCGGGAAGTCATCGATGGAGCGCGACTCAAACATCCAGTGCACATGCCCATAACGCAGGTAACACACAAAGACAGCAATCAGATGAATAATTGGGATATGCAGGAGAAAATAGAACATTGGGACTTTTCCGAAGACCAATGCCGGACGCAGTAGTTGTGGCGTTCGAGCATCCACGGCCCAGAGAAGAATCAGAGCTGGGCCCAGGGTCATCAGCAAGAACAACAACGACGGCGGATATTTGTTCGTATTCAGATAAGAGAGCGCGGTAAATAGTGCGGGGTTCTGCACGCTCCATCGAGCCGGATCACCGTAAATGTTGAGGCTGCGCAAGATGAAGAAAGCAGCTATTACCACGACTCCGGAACTCAGCAGAAATCTGCTTCTGCGGGCCGGTGGCCAACGATAAAGCAGGCCGAGGCTGTATCCGACCGCAGTAACCCCGATCCACGGGATAAGTGGATATGCTACGAAAATGGAGTGTTGTGGACTGTTCATGACGAAGTTAGGAGCGTGCAGGACTGTCCACAGGGGCATCGATAACTGAATCGAATCAAGCAGATTGTGGCTGCCGATCATAACGATGCCTAACGCTGCCGTAGCCCAGACGGGTACGTAAACCAATGACGAAAGGAAGATCATCGCCCACCCTAGCGCCCAAAGCACATTAAGAACGGTTACGTGATAGTCGAAATTGAACTGGAATCCCAGGCAGCGAAAGAGCGTCAATTCCAGGAAAATCAGCCATACTCCCCTAGTAACAAGGAATCTTGATAATTGACGTTTAGATTTTCTTTGCAGCGATAGATAGGCCCCAGTTCCCGTCAGGAGGAAAAAGATCGGGGCGCAGAAATGTGTTATCCAACGTGTAAAGAACAACGATCCTGTCGTCTGCGCGAGATTCGTTGGGTTGACGCCCGTAACACCAAGGAAATCGCGAGTGTGGTCCAACGCCATGAGAATCATAGCTATGCCGCGAAGGACATCGATCGACTCGAGACGGAACTTCCGACGCGATACTGACGAACTCCGCGTAAGTGCCAAATTGGATTCGGCGGCAGCGACGGTGGCCATTTAGATCTCCAAATGCTCTTACGAAACTTTAACAAAGTGAGACTCGGGTTCTTGTTCCCGCTCTATGTTGTGGTTTCCGATGAACGCAGCGAAGATCAACACGGCCCCCGCTGCAGCCAGATTATATGCGTTTGCGCCCCAGGCTACGTGATCGCGTGGGTTGGCAAACACCAGCGGTATTAATATCACCTCGAAGATCAGCAGCATCAGTGCTAGCAAACGAGTCGCAAGACCCCGCAGATTTCCGGTAAGGATCGCAAGACCTGCCAGCACGAAAGCAGTGCCGCTAACCACTACCCAAAAAGCTCCCCCGAGGGGCATCCATCTTGGAATCATTCGCGCGACGAACTTGACACCAGTGAGATGGGCCAGACCGAACAGCACTGAACCGATTCCGAATACCGCAACAGCAAGCGTAATCTGTCTCTGCGGCCAAGTTAAACCGGGCCGTGCAAGAGACGAATAGACAATGAGTCCCGCGGCCGCTACGATCCATTGCGTAAATATTCCTCCCAGAACGCCTACAAACACAGTGAGATGAACGCCGAGTACGTGAGGCGCTGTATAAAACCGCGGCAGCCAGAACATGCCAAACACAAAATAAATGATGCATGTCGCGATGCCCCCTGCGCGAGCAGTTCGTCGAGAAATTAAGGCGAAGCCCGCTGCGATCATCCAGACAGCCGTGACATAAGCGAATATCACACGACCAGGAATGTGGTCTCCCAATGCGCCGATTGGTTGATGCGCAGGCTCGAAGTCGCCCCAGATAAGGTCCATGGTGCCGGCGCCAGCGGTCGCCAAGCCACAGAGGTAAACTCCAGCTTTCGAGCCGGTTAACTGATCCCAATTTCCACGTAGCGTCAGACCGATCATTTGGCTCCGTCAAATGCGTTGCAAAACGCCGAATTCCTGCTCGAATCCAGGTCAGGAGGCTTGATCTTAATAAGTTATTGGTACAATCAGTAGAGCCATTTTGCAGCAAATCTTCTGTACCAAATAAATCGCTTGCCTAGAATCTCGACCTGCTATGAGCTGACGTTGAGCCCGCGTTCGCGAGATCAGACTCTAACCAATTGGCTTTATGAAGAGCTGCGCCGGGCAATCCTTGAAGGACGCTTGGAGAGTGGAGCCAGATTGCCTTCGTCGAGAGACTTTGCCCTTCAACATGAACTGTCCCGCGGAACCGTTGTGAACGTATTCGAACGCCTGCAGTCCGAGGGATACGTATCTTCCCGCGTGGGATCTGGTACTCGGGTGAACCAAATAAAAAGACGCAAGCCCGCCGAGCTTGCCCCGGGGAGCCTCCCAACTTACATCCATCGTGTAGTTTCAACGTATGCGCGGCCGAAGCCTTGGGTTGATTTGCCCTTCGCTGCAGAGATTCGTCCCTTTGGGATGCGAGATTCAGCTGTGGAAGAATTTCCCGCGAAGCTTTGGGGAAACATCGCGGCAAGACGATCTCGAAAGTTTGCGTCGTTGCTGAAAGTAGGTGATGACGGGCGTGGATATCGCCCTTTGCGCGAAGCCCTCACACATTATTTGGGAATGTCGCGCGGCGTGCGGTGCACTCCGGATCAAATCATCATTCTCTCCGGAATCCAGCAGGCGCTTGACTTGCTTGGGCGCACGCTCTTGCGGCCAGGAGATGGCGTGTGGATGGAGGATCCGGGATATTTCGGAGCCAGCATAGCCTTCCACAATGTTGGAGCCAAGATCGTTCCTGTCCCCGTGGATGAAGAGGGGCTAAATGTTGAGAGAGGTCGTAAGATCTGCCTCCGAGCGAAAGGAGCGTACGTCACACCCGCTCATCAGTTCCCCCTCGGAATGACAATGTCACTTGAACGGCGGATGCGACTTCTTAAGTGGGCTTCGGATGCCGGAGCTTTTGTCATCGAAGATGACTATGACAGCGAATACAGGTTCGAAGGACGCCCTGTGCCGGCGCTTCAGAGTCTCGACCAAAATTGTAACGTGATCTTGATCGGATCCTTCAGTAAGCTGCTTTTCCCCTCATTGCGAATCGGCTATGTGGTCTTACCAACTTCATTAGTCGACTACGTCTTGGCCTTTCGCTATCGAACCGACTTCCGCAATGTAAGCCTCGACCAGGCGGTGCTCTGCGATTTCATCGTAGATGGGCACCTCGCACGTCACCTGCGTCGAATGCGCCGTTTGTACTCCAATCGCCTCGCCGCCCTCATGGACGGCGGACAGAGGTATCTTAAAGGCCTTCTTAAGATTTCTGACGTCAGGGCAGGACTCTATACGGTGGGAGTCTTGGAGAATGGTATGAGTTCTCGAGAAGCTGAAAAGGCGGCTGCCAAGCACGGCATTGAGGCCCTGGCACTGGATCGATATACCTTCAAGCGGTCCGATCCAAAAGGACTGATCTTGGGTTTTGCCGCTTTTGATGAGACGGCGATTCGGCGAGGCTTAGTCAAGCTACTGTCTGCACTGGAACGAAAAGCTGAGGCTTCCAATGATGCCTGATTTCACCAGTCGAACAGATAACTGCAGTAAGTAATATCTAAGAGCCGCTGACTGCCAGCCCATGCAGTGAGTCATTCGCGGTCAGTGCATAGACCAGCGCACATTGTGCGATGTTTCGAATAGGAACAAATTCGTCGGGCCCATGCGACACCGTCAATAATCCGGGCCCGTACGCAAAAGCGGGTATGCCTCGTTGTGCATAGAATCTTGTTTCAAGCAGGCCCGGGCACATCTCGAACGCAGCTACTCTCCCTGTAACCCGCGCGATGTGATGCGCCAAAATTTGAGCCAACTGATGGCGCTCAGAGGTCGCCGCTGCAGGCTCGCGCTGAAGCGTTTCGATCTCGAATCCTGGCAACGCGTTCAACAGTCGACGCGCCTCCTCTTCCAGGCTCTCTTCCGGGTTGATTCGGCGATCGATCGTGAATGAACAAAACTCGGGGGGTTACATTGAAGTTCGTACCAGCCTCGACGCGACCTCCGAGAAGGAGAATGGATCTGCGCGCTGCAGGTGGAGCGATGTTGAAGCTGGTCTCGCGAGATTCAACTTCCCTCTTAATTTCGGCAAGACGCGTTAGAGCCGGCAAGGCGCGCTCAAATGCGTTTATGCCTTCGAACTGGCGGCCGACGTGCGCCGCCCTTCCTCGCAAAGTAGCCCTCAAGGAAATAGCTCCGCGGTTGGCATTCCAAATCACGCCGCCGGTAGGTTCAGGGGTGAGCATACCAATCCCATCTTTCCCCAGAAGTCCGCGGGCGTCCAAATAGCGCGAGCCGCGCGGGCCAGCCGTTTCTTCGTCGGGTACCAGCACGATCTCTATGCGACCGAATTTCAGAAGCTCTTCATCGCGAGCTGCGGCCGCTGCATGGACCATAGCCGCGAGGCCGCTCTTCATGTCCGAAGAGCCACGGCCGAACAGATTTTTGCCCTTAAGGCGTGGCTGAAACTGATCTCGTCTTTGTGCTGGTACCACGTCGTAATGACCGCTGAAATAAAGCGTCCGAGTACCAGCGCCGACCGATGCGAGCACACATTCGCCTTCGCGCCTCACGTTATCGAATCCAAGTCGCCGTAGTTCGTTGAATAGAGTTGAGGCACATTCCTCGTAATAATTTCCGGGCGGGTTCTCCGATGGAATCGCTATCAGCCTTTTGGTGAAATCGAGCAGCGCAGGTTGAGCAAGTCGCTTCCACAGGCGCGATGAGATCTCTTCAACATTGTCCGGTTCCATTGGTAATCGATTTCGTTTCTCCAAAATGTCAGTGTTTCAAGTCAGACGGCGACAGCTCTCATGAGCTAAATCAAAACGTATCTAAGATAAAGATAAGCGACCTGTTCGATGTCGCTGCCAGAACATCGTTATTCAAAAGCAGCTGCAAGCGAGAGAACTCCTCGACAAATTTAGTCCGGGTCAAATGAGGCGAAACCAAGTAGTAAGCCATGAATGGTCAGTGCGCTGCAAACAGCATTTTGCGAGGGACAGCAACTTCCCGGAAATAGCCAGGATCCTCGACCCACACCGGATCCCCAGCTTTTTAGCAGCGTTCGGGCCAAAAAGTCCAGGGCTGCTGTACGACCCGAGACAAGTACGATCTGCTCGGGAGAGGAATTAACTCCGCGCGCGAATACCCAAGATACGCAGCTATGGCTCTCGAGAAGCGATATCAAGCCGGTCGCCAATGGCCAAAATAGACCTTGTACAGGCGTCGAAGACAGCTCCCCCCAACTCGGGCCCACACCTTCAGCGGAAATTCCTGAGCGAGGGTTCATACAGCCGGAACGGGCGCACCGGATGGCCAGTTGAATGGCAATCCCGTACAGACAGTGCCATTCTGGGAATTGCACACACGACACCTGTCTGCTTCGTCGTACGGACAGACGTCGCTTTAACCATGTGCCTCTTCCTACATAGCTACATCGCCTTCGGCCTGCAATTGCTCAAAAGACGTTTTTTGTGCAGTACCGATTGTTGCTGAACTCGCATTCGATATGTGCGGCTTCGTAGTGGTGTTTTAGAAACTACAAGGAGTGGTGATTGACAAATGCCACAAGCACTTCGATATTCGCCATGTGCCGACGGTCGCGCCTGGTTCCCTTTGCGTCCGCGATTGAGCCAATTTGTACAAAAAGAAGATAACGAGGAGAATTCGTGAAAGGATTGAACAGGACTGCGTATCTGCTAGCTGGATGTCTGATTTTAGTTTTGTGCCCGTTTCGCGTGCAAAGTCAGACAAATAGGGACGCAGGAAAAAGCGAAGCGCAAAATGGGACGCCGGAGAGAGACGGGCAACATGATTTTGACTTCCAATTCGGCACTTGGAAGACGCATGTCACACGCTTCGTTCATCAAGCGAACGGCTCTATTACTCAAGCCGAATATGATGGAACCACTGTGGTCCGCACAATTTGGGATGGGCGTGCCAATCTGAGCGAACTCGAAGCCGACGGACCTGCAGGACACCTCGAAAATCTGTCTCTGCGCTTATACAATCCGGACACCCACGAATGGTCTCTGAACTATGCGAATAGCAAGTCGGGAACCGTTGACGTGCCGCCCACTATCGGCAAGTTTAACAATGGCCGCGGCGAATTTTATGATATGGAGCTCGTTAACGGCAAAAATACGTTGGTTCGTAATGTTTGGTCAGACATTACCCCGAATTCGTGCCGTTTTGAACAGGCATTCTCGTACGATGCCGGCAAGACCTGGGATCCTAACTGGGTTGCTGTAAACACAAA
>CAYNPS010000002.1:0-33073 GCA_964399125.1 uncultured Terriglobales bacterium | reverse complement strand
AGCATTCTGGTCAGGTTTACTGTCTCGGATATTACTCAGGATTCGTGTCGTTTCGAGCAGGCATTCTCTGATGATGGAGGCAAGACCTGGGAAACAAACTTCATCGTGACTGAGACGTGGATAAAAAATGGGTCGGAGAAAACTACATGATTTTCGAGCCAGTATCACCGGCGATGCTTAAAGATGGGAGCACTCTTCAGCTTCCTGCATTTTTTGGATCTTGAATAGTGCCGTACGGAGAGCGCAATGGGTAACCCGGCGCCGGATAGATTCGACGTAAAAGTGGAACGGAACAACCCGAGGGATAGTGACTATCTTAGGTTGCCGTGGATAAAAGGGCGGCGGGATCGGGGAGGTTCTTCCGAAAGAGGTACGCACAGCGGTCATTCCACAAGATCGCGACTACATTGGGGCACGGCAAGAACGAGGCGGGATTACCTAGGGACCTCGTTTATACTGCGGTCCCCTGCTGCCTCGTCAGAGAGCGGCGCAGGATTTCTAATGACTTTGTCGTTCTCATTCTGCGCTCACCGCCTCCTCGCTCCTAAGGCTGTAAGCCGCCATCATCTTTTCCATCACTTGGATCAACTGTTGAGCTCGAATCGGCTTTGAGATATACGCATCCATTCCCGCGGCAAGACAGCGGTCTTCATCTCCCTTTAATGCATGGGCCGTCATCGCAATGATTGGTGTGTGCCTGTGTGTCCCTCGTTCTTTTTCTCTTATAACCTTGGTTGCATCTAGTCCATTCATTTCGGGCATTTCTACATCCATCAGCACAACAGCGAAGTTTTGCTGACTGAGTGCCGCGATAGCTTCGCGGCCGTTGTTAACGATCGATACTGCGTATCCATGCTTTTCTAATAACTTGAGTGCCAGTTTCTGGTTAACCGGGTTATCTTCGGCTAACAAAACTTGGCGGATGCCAACAATCAATTCTGATCTCGGCTGCGAAGCAGGAGTACGTTGCCTCTGGGGCGCGCGATTGAACACAGCGGTTATTGCATCTAAGAGTTCTCGCTGGCGAATTGGTTTGATTAAATAGGCGTGAATTCCCAAAGCGCGACAGCGAGCCGCATCACCCAGATGTTCCACCGAGGTAAGCAGCATAATGGTTGCATGGATCAGTTCAGGAAATTCCTTGATTTTTTCGGCGAGCTGGAAACCATCCATTTCAGGCATTTGACCATCGAGCAAAACTAAAGAGAAGTGGTACGCGGCAGCTCTTGCCTCAGCAAGGGCCCGCAATGCGGAACGCCCGCCCTCAACGGAGGTTGGGATCATTCCCCAACGAATTGCCATCCGCTCAAGAATTTTGCGATTTGTAGCATTGTCATCCACGATAAGCACGCGCAGGCCGCTGAGTTGCTCTGGCTGAGCTACTCTGACCGGGGCACGACCAGACTCTTGAACACCTACTCGAATGGTGAAATGGAAGGTGCTGCCTTGGCCAGGGACGCTGTCCACCCACAGATTCCCGTTCATCATTTGCACCAGCTTCTTCGAAATGGTTAGACCCAGACCGGTTCCACCGTACTTTCGAGTTGTAGATCCGTCGGCTTGTGCGAAGGCACCGAAAATCTTTTTCTGATGTTCCGGAGCTATTCCGATGCCGGTATCAGTAACGGAGAAGTGAAGGCAGGCAAAATCTTCATCGCTCGAAAGCTGCTTGACGGAAACGAATACTTCGCCTTTTTCTGTGAACTTGATTGCGTTTCCAACCAGGTTTGTCAGAATCTGACGAATCCTTCCGGGATCACCCAGCACAATCTCTGAAACCGCAAGATCGACCTCGTAGGCGAGTTCAAGACCTTTCTGATGAGCACGTACTCCCAAAGCTTTCATGGTTTCGCCAAGGCTCTCTCGGATCTCGAAGGACACCGGCTCCAGTTCCATCTTTCCCGCTTCGATCTTCGAGAAATCCAGAATATCGTTAATGATTGCCAGGAGTGATTCAGCGGAGATGCGGACTAACTCGAGGCTTTCGCGCTGTTCGCCGTTAAGATCGGTGTCGAGCACCAATTCTGTCATCCCGATGATGCCATTCATTGGAGTCCGAATTTCGTGACTCATGCATGCGAGAAAATCGCTCTTGGCGGCGTTGGCCACATCCGCAGCCTTTCTCGCCTCCTGAGCTGACTGTTCTGCACGCTTTCGTTCCACGATTTCCTGCTGTAGCTCCAAGGTGCGCTCGGCTACGCGCTGTTCTAGAACCGCTTCGCGTTTTTTCAGTCTCCTCATCCGAAAATTGTGAACCAGACAGCCCATTCCCAGCAGACTCAGGAAACAAGCGGCATCAAACCACCAGGTCTGGTAAAAATGCGGCATTAAGGAAAACTCGACTCTTGCGGGCGTCTGGCGCCACTCGCCATCGAGCGAGCGCGCCATTACTTCGAAGATGTAACTTCCAGGAGGGAGATTTGTATAGTAGGCGGCACGTCGCAAGTCAGCATCGATCCATTTGGTTTCGAACCCTTTCAGTCGATAACGAAAGTTAATCTTGTCGGCTGATACAAATAACGGAGCAGAGTAGTGGAACTCTAGCTCGCGGGCATCCGAAGATAATCGAATGCCTTCATGTAAGCTGTACAATTTATGATTAACCAGGAGGTCTTCGATGTGCACTGGTGGAACGTCTTCTTCAGAAGACGCTTGCGCCGGATTTACTCGAACAGCTCCGGCAACTGTACCGAACCAAAGATTGCCGTCGGCATCTTTCCAGCCGGCCGGCTGAATTGCTCCGTTGCACTCGCGATCTCTCATTCCCTCTTCGGTGCCAAACAGACGCGACTTGAGTTCGTTCCTTCTTCCAGAGATCACGTCTTGCAAGTCTCTTCGCCTTACGCGAAAAATCCCCTTGTTCGACGACATCCATAAATCGTGGGCATCGTCTTCCAGAATGGCCCATATAGAGGTGTCATTCAGGCCACTCCGATCGCGATATGCGGCGAACCGCCCAGCTCGAAAACTTTCCAAGCCGGCAGTTGTGCCCAGCCAGATAGTGTTGTCCTCATCCTGATGCAGGGCAAAGATGACGTTACCGGAAAGTCCCTGCGCTGCCCCATAATTTGTGAAGCGCCCGGCGTGGTAGTGGCTGAGACCGTTTGTTGTTCCCAGCCACAATCCATCTTCTTTGTCTGGCATGATGGTCAAAACAAAATTGCTCGGCAGACCGTCAGCAGCGGTATATTTTTTTTGCCGGCCGGTATCCAACCATACTCGAACGATTCCGGTTTCGCTGGCAATCCAAAGTGTCCCGTCTGCATCTGTGTACATTGATCGTGGACGAACATCACGAAGTCCGATGGGCGTTGGCAGCAGGACATTTCCACTTACCCGGTTGAGTCCTCGCCACACATCCCCGTTGCGAGATTCAAAAACCGGACGCGGACCGAAATCGATAGCGTCCTTTGTGCGATATACATACCAATGTCCATCTTTGAGCCGAGTCAGTGTGCCATCCGGCCCGGCGATCCACATGCTTCCTTCACGACCTTGCAGTATTGACCAGGCTGCACCTGCGCTGAATCCCTCGCTCTGACCGAAGGGAGTAATAGGTGCATCGATGAATTCTTCAACCCCATGATCGAGCGTACCCAGCCAAACATGTCCTCCGCGGTCTTCATACAACTGCTCAATGTGATCGCTAATTACCGATTTATCCCCCGTAAAGGCGACCGCTCCCTTCCCAGCTATGCGAAACAGTCCAATTTCAGCCGTTCCAACCCACAGATTCGAATCCCGATCTTGTAGAATGCTCCGAATATCGGGAAATGGATTGTGCCCCGGCAGCGAATACGAGGTGACATGTCCGGCAGCGATATGATCAATTCCTTTATTTGTGCCCACCCATATCGACCCATCTTGGTCCGCAAAAACGGTATTAAGACTGTTGCTGGAAAGGCCTTGTCGCGTGGTAAGAAGCTTCTCACTCCCGCCGTTCTTGCGCAGCAGACCAGAGTTTGTCGCAATCCACACGTTTCCTTCACTGTCCTGAGCGATCTTCGAACCAAATGTATTTGTGAGTTGAGGCGAAGGGTTCGACCCTAAATGGAATGCGTTGTCTTTCCAGATCACCAGAGAACTATCCGTGACAATCCATAAATTGTGATCTGGAGAAGCCCATAACGTCTCAACGCGAGCTTTGTCCAAACCGAGCTCGTGAGTGGCAATAGATAACGTCCTATCGTGAAATCGAAGCAGTCCGGCTGTTGTTCCCACCCACACATCGGCACCGCTCGTCTCGGCAAGAGCGGTTATGATGTTACTGCTCATCTGTGGTGTGTTGCTGCGATCGAAAACGGTGAACTGCACCCCGTCGCTGCGGACGACTCCTTCTTCGGTTCCAAGCCACAGGTAACCATCGCTGCTCTGAAGGATCGCGCGAACATCATCTTCGGGCAATCCATTAGTCGAATTCCAAATTTTTTGCACATACTGCGAGGGAGATTTTTCACTGTTGAGCGCTTGCGACGGATAATTTGCTACCAACACCAGCGCCGAGGCGAGCAGCAGCGCGGACCGTCGAAAGCTAAGATGATTTGGTTCTTGGTTCGTTGTCATTGCAGCATCTGAACGATATTGGAAAATGTTGCGCAATCGAGTTCTGAGGCCGCTCTCAGATATCGGTGCCACTCTCTTTTTGGTCACCAGTCTCGACTTAGGTGTCATTAGCGATACGAATCTGGCGGCTGCACCGTCGCCGAACGCTCTCCTCGGCAGTCACTTCATTGCCCAGTGATGTCCATAAACGCAGATCCTCCCGATATTTATCCTCTTTTGCTTCATCGGCTCAATTAGATTGGACTTTAGAAACGGGATGTAGAAACTGCGATGCGTAGCCGTGGCAATGGCAAGCCACTCGGACGGATTTCATCTCGGAAAAGGACGCACCTAGAATACCCAGGTTACTGTGGTCACATCAATCCATGGAAGGCAATTGCCTCAATGAACTCAGCAATTCGAGATTTTGTCGCAAGCATGCAACGAAACGGTTGTCCAGGTGGGACAAGCGATAGCTCAAGTCGTCGGACCGCGACTAAGGGCTTTTTCACGTCCCCCGTTGCAATCTTCGATTCCGCTTGTTGCCGGTAGCTGGTGTGTGGCCAGGGATCGTGGAATTCAATATTCATCGATCTCACCTAGTCTGTCGAGACAACAGCACAATAACCAAAGAGGAGCCCGAAGTCGAAAGTCAGTCTTCCCCTAAAGTGCGGACCAGTCGTCAAGACACAATCTAAAATTGGACTGCTCACAATATTTAACTGGCCGTGTTCTCGCCCGTCGAGTTCGCATCGTTGCGATTCCTTGAACTGGATCCGGTGCAGATTCGCCAATACAAAGCCATTGCCAGGCTTCCTTCTCATTCTCATTAGAAGTAGAACTTCAGCGCCAATTGCCCGACACGCGGGTTGCTCCGTAAGCTGGTAATTCTGCTGAAACTCGTCTTGTTATTGAAGTTCAGCTGCCCGGGATTACCGAAAATCGCCGTGTTGAGGATGTTGAAGCCCTCTACTCGGAATTCCAGCTTGGTGTGCTCTGATGTCGAAAACTGCTTGAACATGGAGGCGTCGAACAGCCGGAACGAAGGCCCGCGAACCTGACCGGGCTTGCTGCCGAGCACAGAGTAGTCGGTCTGGCCAAGCTGAGTGGCAACCGCAGGCTGAGCAAACGCACTCGGATTCAACCACTGTGTCTGATTATGCGGCCCGGCATAAGGATCCTGGCCGGGTACCAGATTGGCATTGCAGCCAAAGTCGGAGGTGGTCGCGGTAGGGCATCCCACCGTGAACGGTTGGCCGCTCTGATACGTAAAAATGTAATTGAATTGCCATCCTCCTATAAATACGTTGGCGAGGGCTGGGGAAGTTGCGAAGAATCGCTTGTCTTTTCCGAAAGGCAAAGAGTACTCGCCGGCGACGTGAAGTAAATGGGTCGCATCAGCTTGACATATCGAATAATCCGCAGCCGTCCCGAAGCCCGGCAGCCACTCGGCGCGGTATGACGAAGGTGACAACTCCCCCTTCCCCACATCGTTGGACATGCATTTGCCATACGTATAGTTTGCAAGAATCGAGAGATCGCTGCCGAACCGATGTTCGTACACGCTTTGCAATGAGTGGTAAGCGCTGTTCGCGTTCGGACTCAGGAACTGTGAATTGGCAGCTAGGTTCGGGAATGGCCGAAAATTCGTCTGATTCGTCCCGGGCGGCAAGATCTTCGTGGGCGAATTGTGCACTCCCAGAGCATCCAAGTGCCTACCCAAAGTTCCAACATAGCCAATTTGAATCGAATCATGATCGGTAAACTGATATTGAGTAGTAAGGTTCAGGCTCTGTATGTATGGTGTCTGGTAGTCATATTGTTTGCCGCTTAAAGCCAGGCCCACAGGATTCAACTGGGTTGGATCCTGAAGATTGATGCTGCCAAACGTGTTCTCAATACTAGCGGTTTGACCATTAGGAAGCACGGGCGGTGCGAGAGCTGTCGTATTAGGGGAATTGATGGTGTATTGAAACGGGTAATTGGTACCCAGAGTGCCTCCGTAGCCCACTGAGTCAAATGCCCCGTACGAGATGCCATAAGCTCCGCGAACGACCAATCGCGGAAGCACTCGATAAGCAAATCCAACGCGCGGCGCGAAATTGGTCTTTTGCGCTTTGTTGACTTGAGAACCGGAGACGCAGGATATTTGAATGTTATATCCGAAAAGCAGGGAGTTGAACGCTGCCGAGCGAGGCACGTTGCATCCTGCCTGAGCGATGTAATAGGTGCCGGATGAACCGTTGCCACCACTCATCACAAAATTGGCCTGCCGTCCATTATCTTCGCTGTATGGCGCAAAGTAGTCCCAACGGAGGCCCAAGGTTAGGGTGAGAGATGGAGTCAGTTTCCAGCGATCTTGTACATATGGCCCAAAATAGTTTGCCGAGTAGTTGGTACCGGCGAAATTTGATCCGTTGTAGCTGCTGGGACCGCCGAGATTGTTGAATGTGGTAACTCCCGGCGAGCTGCTTACGCTCGAAATGGTTGGAACGAGAAGAAAATCAGCGATGCCGACCAGGTTCGTATTCTGGTTTGGAATATCGGAGTATTGGCCGGTATAACTGAAATTTCCGCGGCTGAAAGCCGGCTGCGTTATGTCTCCGGAGATGCGGTCGAACTGGATACCCAGTTTGATCTCATGATTACCCTGCAGTTTTGTCAGGTTGTCGGTGTAATCCTGCGCCTTAGTTGTTTGCAATGTAGGCGAAAATCTTCGCGAACCAAACGCACTGAAGCCATTGATATTGATCGTGGGTAGTCCGCCATTGCCGGCCAATTGTGGTATTCCCTGAATTCCGAACTGACCGGGTAATCCAGACGTGTTCGCCGTGGGAATCTCGCGAGTATTGTAATTGTGATTGAGGCCAACACGCGCTTCGTTCAGGAAGGTAGGCGAAAAAATATGACTTTCGCTTATCGCGAGCAGATAAGTAGGCTGTGTAGTTGCAAACTGAATCTGGAGGGCTCCTCCAGCCGCAAGATTGGGGAAAGGCTGAGCAGGCGATTGATCCTGAGTCGAACGACTAAAAACACCGAACAGGCTGTCTTTTGCTCCGAGATTGTGATCGATTCTCGCGTCGTACTGGTTGATGTTGGTGTGCTGGAGCGGGGCCGCGAAATAATTGTTCTGAAGTCCTGGTCTAGTCGGCAGCGGGAGTAACTGGAGCAACTTAACTGCGTTGGCATCGATCCTGGAAGCAGGAATTAGATTGAGTCGAGACACCGCACCCGTATAGTCTGTCACCCCGACGACGCTGCCCGCGAAAAAGGGATCTCGCACGGTCACTGCGGTGCTCTTGCTGTTGACCAGACCCGTAACCGGATCAGTTGCTCCAGCTGCGATGGTGCGCGTAGTCGCCGGATCGAAGACAGTACCAAGCGAGTATTTGCGCCCCAGCCCATCGATTTCCGTTCCGCTGTTGCCCGTGATCAGGTCCTGCAAGTTCGTGAACCCGCTGCTTTGCATCAGGGCTGTCGGAATGGTGTCGGTGAAAGGCGAATTGACGGCCACGGCGACTGCTTGTGTGCGCTGAAAATCAAAGAAGAAGAATGTCTTGTTCTTGCCTCGATAGCCGGGAAGGACCACCGGTCCACCGATGGTTCCACCAAACTGATTCTGGCGATATTCCTGGCGCCTCAAATTGTTCTGGTTAGAAAAATAGTCGTTCGCATTCAGGGCCTCATTGCGAAAAAATTCCCAGAGATCGCCCTTGATCTGATTTGTTCCTGATTTAACAATAGCGTTGACTACCGTTCCCGCCGAATGCCCAAATTCAGCACTGTTATCCGCGCCTTGGACCTGAAATTCTTGTATGGCGTCTGGAGGCGGAGCAACAGTAGTGCCACCGAAGACCTCCTCATTGTTGTCGACGCCGTTCATCCGAAAATCTACCTGTCCCGGTTCAGCTCCATTCGACATCACGCGGATTGCATTCGATCCAGACGGTGATGAATTCACAGTGCCGGTGAAATAACTGCCAGGCACTAGCTGGGCCAGTGCCGAATAGTTGCGGCCGTTAAGTGGGAGGTCGTTTATCGCGGCCGAGCCCACTGTCTGACCGACAGAAGTATCCTCTGCTTGCAACAGGGGCACCGCCGACTCAACGGTTACTTCCTGATTGGCGGTACCGACACTGACGGAAATATCCGCCGTAACAGACTTCTGAACGTGAACCTCGACATCTTGTTGCAGGTAGGTTTTGAAGCCCGTCGCCTCCGCCTTCAGCGTATACATTCCCGGGAGAACAGACGCGAACACGTAGGTTCCCGTGGACGACGTCTGAGTCTGCTGCACGACTGACGTTGCCTGGTTCGTCAAGGTAATTTGTGCACCGGCCACAACCGCTCCTGCGGGATCTTTGACGGTCCCGGCAACCCGACCCACATCAATTTGGGCCAACAGTGTTGTCCAAAGGAAAGCCACCAGCGCTACTGCGCGAACGAGTTCGCAAGCAAACTTCTTTTGTTTGGCGCGAAGCATTTTTGCCTCCTCAAGGAATGCAATCAAGAAATTCTCATCCGCCACTCGTGGCCCCCGCACGCGAATCTAATTACCGACCAATTTCATTCGTGCCTGGATCTCGCTCTTTGGCCCTGATTACGCGTGAGCGTGATTTCGGAGCCGGCAGTTTAATACGCCTAATTAATCTCTGTTGTCAAGTGATCGGTCTCTCAAGCGACACACCGAGGTTTAAAGCCATTATCCAGGAACAATTTTCGGGTGATTAGAGACCGTGTTCTGAGAGTATGAGTCGACTTTAATTTTGAGCCGGCACGCTGCAACATGTCTTGTACGAACTTGGAATACCCCACGATAGTCCGCGCCTTCGAGGTCATGGAGGCTGGTCTGAAATGAGGCACCGCAAGCCTAGTTACAAGGGTTTAATTCAACGCGTTGATGGCAATCGTCGTCTCGCGGCTCACCAGGTTCTCGGGCCGATGAAGCTTGTCTATAAAACAATTTGTGACGCCACTTGATCGCGCTCATTTTGACGAAACTCAAGCGAGGGTCAAAGGTTCATTGTTCCAACACAATGACCGCCGATCTTGCCGGGATGTCTAGATTTGTCGTACCCAGCCGGGCATCGGGCTGCTCCGGTGTGGCAACGAGCAGATGCCCCGCGTTCGGCAGATCCAAATGTGCCTCAATTGTCTTCTCTGGCTCCTGATTGACGATTACGACGGCCCGTTTGCCTGAGTGTGTCAAAAACACCGAATAACGCGTGGCGCCGTTCGCAGTAACCTTCGCTCCCAGCGTATCGCGGAATTCAGCATCCCACAGCCAGGCTTTATATCTCCGTCGCAATTCATCGATCTTTTTGCCGTACTCAAGCGTCATTGAGAAGTCCGTCACGTGGCCTTTGAAGTTATAAGGTTCGTAGCTGATGATGTAGCGGTCGAGTAGTATCAAATTCAGTTTCTCGCGATCATCAAAGCCGGTGACCGCAACAATCAGAGGAGCGTGGGGATCGATATATCGTTCGACCGGAGTCGAATTATTGTCGATACGGAAATACGCAAGCGGATAATACTGCTCGAGCCAGTCCTGGTGCCCCTCTCCGGCAAACAAGAAATCCTTATCAATGATGTCTGCAGCCGACCGAAGTTCTGACCCCATCGGCATGTCGCCTCCATAAATGAACCCCGGAGCTTGGTAGCCGTGATCGCCTGCAAAACTGTATTTCACCGGCCCATGATGACAGTTCTCGTCGAAGAGCCACCCCGACGCACCCAGCCGCAGTATCTTTTCAAATTCCTTAGAGGCAATCTGCCGATACGCCGGATCCATGAAATCCATCACAGCGCGACGATGATTATTGATAGCGGCCAGCTGCGTGGGTGTGAAGTAGCTATATCCCCCCTGCTCATATTCAATACCGTATGGATCCGTACTTGCATATTTGAATAGCTCATTTTTGTACCAGGATGTGGTTTTGTCTGCCCAATTCAATTTTCCAAACAAAATGACTTTTACGCCCATCGCCTGAATCTGCGCGATCGCGTCATGCAGTTGCTGCCATGTGCCGAGGCCAGGATCGGTGTCCTGCGCCGGATCCCCTCCATCCTGTCCGCCCCTGTTCCACCCCACCAGCTGGATTGCCTTCACCCCATTCCTGGCGCATTCTTCAGCGTATTTAGGTAGCTCTACATAGGGAACGCGGTAGTCTTGCTCGGGAGAGTTGATCTGCAGTTGCAGCCAGGAATGAATGTCGGTTACCCACTCAGGAACATGAGACTGTCTGAACCAAGTCGCTCGCCATCGTTTGTAGATGTCCACACCGCTATGCCAATCACCCCCATATGCTTGAAGAATCACGGGCGCCAGTGTCGAAGTCGAATGAGGCCGAACGAATAAAAAGTGCGTTGCGCGAAATATGAGGTGCACAGGACGACCATCGATCTGGTCTGGTAAAGGCACGCGATCATCGGCTGAGTCGAGCAGTCCGGGATGTTGCTCGAATGTGTATTCGAGCAAGTAGCGCTGGCTGGCGTCGCCCATTTGGACATAAAGCCCCTGCCCTGGAGTTTGGATCAAGCAGAAGAGGCTCCGGTAAGATTCAAAAACCTTGGTAGGGTAGAAGATCCCCCAATAGCCTTTCTCATTTCGGAACGTTGGGTATATCGGGCTTGACTCCAGGTTGTCGTACCACATTGCCCGCGCTTGCATCGGAGTATCGGGGGAGGGCGGGGTTAAATCGCCCAGATAAGGGTACTCCAGAGTCTCCACAGTAAGCTTGGAGTTGTTTATCAGCTTTCCTTCAAACCTGAGTGCGCCATCCTCCAGCGTCACGCTCGCGCTGAACGTTATGGGCAAGGTACCACCATGTTCACTCAACAAGTCCTTCCATTTCAGGATGACCTTGTTTTCTCCCACTTTCGAAACCTCGGAAGCCTTCTGCCTGCTACCCAGCACGAAGTTGTCGCGACGATTGGGGAGTGGCGCATGCAAACGGAACGATATGGCGAGTTCGGGCCTTCGCTCGACGATCCAGTGATTCGCTTTATCCTCCAGCCGAGTTAGGGCTCCCGAGTTTCTGTCGAAGGCAACAAGGACTTTGCCGTCCTGCAGAATCACGTCTTCCGCAATTCCCCGCTCCCCTGACGCAGTAATGAAACAGAGAACAGCCGTCACGGCAATAATGAATTCCCGTAAAAGGAACCTATCTCGCTGCCACCTTTTTTCTTCTCGTTGCGTGCGCCCCATTGTGTTTCTCGTGGTTCTGGCGTTTTCTCCGACCTAGGAAGTCGGTCGAGGCTTTTATATGCGTCCGCCATTCATTTGTAAAGAGATCGGTTTCCGGAATAGAGCAATTCGGCGCTTTTGAAACGACCGCCGTGGCCTTTCGTTCACGTGTTTTCAACACAGGATTACGGGCACTACGATCCGATGGGGCAGGATACAAGAATGTGAGTTGACATTATCAATTCGCTGAAATATAAGTTCTTCGACAGATCTGAGAGACCGGTCACCAAACGACAACGTTTTAGAGCTGGAATGATCGAGGAGAAGGGGACATGGGTGTTGCTATATCTGTGCACGGATTGACGGGGCAGGCAATCGAAGCAGGAGAGGGAATTCTTCGGCTCGCCCCGACTTGGGTTCCAAGATCGTACCTCGTGCCCGGACGACGGCTAAAGCTTGATCCACGCGACCTCTACGCTTATGGCACCGACCGCGGTGGAATCGACGAGCGATGGCTTGCATCGACGACCTACGCGATGAACGAGAACCGTACACCAGATGAAGGCCTGAGCTTTGTCGTCTCCGAGGAAAAGCGGTTCACGCTCAAGGAAGCTATTGAGGCGGAAGGTCCACGCCTCATTGGAAGCAAGATGTGGAATGCGTATCACCGCTGGCCCGTGTACAGCAAGTTTTTCGATAACGCCGGACCTATCCCTCATCATCTTCACCAGAGCGAAGAACAAGCACGCATGGTGGGGAGAGAAGAGAAGCCGGAAGGTTACTACTTCCCGCCACAGCTCAACGCTACCTTCGGAAACTTTCCTTTTACATTTTTCGGGCTCGAGCCGGGGACTACAAAGGTGCAAATCCGACACTGCCTTGAGAACTGGGATAGAGGAGACAATGGCATCCTCAATTTCTCTAAGGCCTATCGCTTGCAACCCGGAACCGGGTGGTTAGTACCTCCCCGCATCCTGCATGCTCCTGGGTCGTTGCTGACCTATGAACCGCAGTGGGGCAGCGATGTTCTTGCGATGTTTCAATCCATGGTCGACGGACGCCGCGTCGACAGGAAGCTGCTTGTGCAAGATGTTCCCAGCTCAAAGCATGAAGATCTGGACTTTCTAGCCGACCTAGTCGATTTGGGGGCGAATACCGACCCCGAATTCATGAAACACCATTATCTCGAGCCCATCGTCGCTGAGAACGGAAGCACCGACGATTATGTCGACAAGTGGGTCGTATATGGAACCATTTCGGGAAGACAGCGGTTCAGCGCGAAGGAGCTCACAGTGACGCCAGGCGCGCAGTGCACGATTCGAGATCCCGGAGCCTACGGCCTCATCGTAACCCAGGGGCACGGCTCAGTCGGCAAGCTTAAAGTTAGCTGTCCGGCACTAATTCGCTTCGGAGAGATGACGGAAGACGAGCTGTTTGTGTCGCATGAGGCGGCGAGCGAAGGAGTTAGATTTGAGAACTGCTCGCAATCGGAGCCGTTCGTATCGTTGCGCTTTTTCGGTCCGGACGTGCACTCCGATATGCCTGAGTTACGAGCATAGAGCAGCCTAGTACTCATTGGTTGAATACAACCAGTGCCGAGCATAATTTATGGAACAGCAGAATTTCGAGCTGAAGAACCAAAAGATTCGAGAGCGGCTCTCGCATCTGAAGAAAACGTCTCCCGACGATCTCATTCCGCGGCTAAATCTTTCTTGGAGCAATTGGGGATTTGGTCGAGAAAAACTCTGGGATTCCGCAGCAAGACTAGAAAACGCCGGTATTTCCTTCATTGAACTGCATGGCAACCATTACGGCCCGAGCCTCGGATACAAAATAAAAGACACGCTCACGATTCTTTCCGACTTCGGCCTGCGGGTCTCAGGCGTGTGCGGGATGTTTTCAAGCGACAACGACCTTTCGAGCAATCGCGCCATTTCGCGTCAGAACGCAATCGATTACCTGCGACGTGAGATCCCATTCGCCAAGGAAGTCGGGGCCTGTTATCTGCTGGTTGTTCCCGGAGCAGTCGGCCGACCCAAGGCTTACGACAACGTCGAATTTGAGCGCTCCGCCGAAACCTTGGCCCAATGCGGGGATTGGTTCCTCGAACACGAGTTAAAGGCGGCCATTGAACCAATTCGATCGGCAGAAACCAGCCTCGTGCACACCATCTCCGATGCAAAACGATATTTGCAGGCAGTGGATCATCCCGGAGTCGGACACATCAATGGAGACGTCTACCACATGCAGTCGGAGGAGAGTCATATTGGCGAAGCTATTTTGGAAGCTGGCGAGAGGCTCGTGAATCTCCACTTTGCTGACAGCAATCGCTGTGCGTTGGGCGAAGGCTCGATGGATGTGTGTACGATCATTCGTGCCCTCTATCTGCTCGGATACAACGAAGACGGCCGGTTCGTCACCTTTGAACCATTAGGACCGGGAGGCGATCCTTATCCCGCGATGCATGGCAAGCCTGACAGAACGAAACTCGATGCGCTTGTATTCAGCAGTATTCGTTACTTTCGCGAATGCGAAGACTTGGTGCGTTCCGAATAAATGTTGCTCCGGATTACAAGCATGGTAAAGGGCTCCATAGGATGAAGACGTATTGCCTAACTTTGGATCTGCACGATGATCCGCAGCTTGTTGCGGAATACAAGCGTTACCACCTACCTGAGAATATTTGGCCCGAGGTGGTGAGAAACATTAAGGCGTCCGGCGTCATTAGCGAACAGATATACCTGCTGGGGACTCGCCTGGTGATGATCCTGAACACAACAGACGAGTTCTCTTGGGAACAAAAGGCATCTGTCGATCGAGATGATCCTGACATGCAGGAATGGGAAAGGCTGATGTGGAAATACCAGAAGCCGCTCCCATGCGCACGGCCCGGAGAAAAATGGTTGCAAATGGAGAAGATCTTTGAAGTCAATTAATACGAAGCCGATGCTTCGCATTCTCCCAGCGATATCCGGGTCGCACGGTTCAGCATTCCACTCACGCGCATGGACGAAGCCACGTACGCGAGTTCGAGCTCGCAACGGCCTGGCAGGAAGGCAAGTTGAGTGAAATAGAGCATGCCCATTGCACTGCTGATAAGTGGCGCAGTTAGCCCGGAAAGTACGAAAAGCCTCATTTCCCTCTCCGCACCTGACCTTCTAATCATTGTTCTTTATTTTGTGGCGGTGCTCGGCATCGGCTTTTATCTAAAGCGTTACGCCAATACTTCGAAAGATTTTTTTATGGCCGGGCGGGAAATGACGGCATGGGTCGCCGGTCTGAGCTTTCTCTCGGCCAACCTGGGTGCCCTGGAGTTAATGGGATGGGCGGCGGCAACGTACCAATATGGAATCTTGGCAGCCCATTTTTACTGGATCGCCGCCTTTCCGTCGATGGTATTCCTCGGCCTTGTGATGATGCCCTTCTATTACATCTCCAAGACGCACTCAGTGCCGGGCTATCTGCAGTTGCGTTATGGTGAATCTACACGCGCTCTGAGCGGAATTTCTTTTGCCTTCATGACTATCCTGATGTCCGGCATCAACATGTATTCGATGGCGCTGGTCATGAAGGTCGTCCTGGGATGGAACATTCACTTCAGTATCTGGGTTTCATCGCTGACGGTTGCCATATACGTTTCTCTCGGTGGGTTGTTTTCGGCAATATTCAACGAGGTCCTGCAGTTTTTTCTCATCTGGTTGGGAGTGTTGATCGTTCCCGTATTAGGAATGATCGAGGTTGGAGGATGGTCGGGTTTAGTGGCAAGGATTCAGGAAAGAGTGCACAGCGATCAATACGTTCACTTGTGGAGCACGCTGGGTTCTTTTTCAGGCAATCCTATGGGAGTGCACTGGACAGGCGTCGTTTTTGGCCTGGGCGGAGCCATAGCTTGCGGATACTGGACAACCGACTTTCTAGTTGTGCAGCGCGCCATGGCTGCGAAGGATTTGCGCTCAGCGAAGCTAGCCCCCATCATCGCCTCCTATTTCAAAATGATCGTTCCAGTGATTGTGATTCTCCCGGGATTGCTTGGGCTCGCGGTGCTGCCGTTCAAGCTCGTACCCGAGACCTCCGCGCAAGCGGGCATGCACACTTACAATGAAGTGCTTCCGCTAATGCTGGCCCGCTACTGTGTACCCGGCCTTCTCGGCCTTGGGGTCACGGCTTTGATTGCTGGTTTTATGTCCGGGATGGCCGGAAACGTCAGTGCCTTTGCAACGGTGTGGACATACGATATCTATCAACCCTACATACGCAAGTCAGAGTCGGACCAGCACTACGTGCGGATGGGTCGCTGGTGCGCCATCCTGGGTGTCCTCTTGAGCATTGCCACGGCCTACTTCGTGACGCAATTCAAGAGCATCATGGATTACATGCAGGCTCTGGTGAGTTTTTTCATTGCTCCACTTTTTGGCACCGTGATTCTCGGGATGCTGTGGAAGCGCACTACGGCAAAGGGCGGGTTCTGGGGCCTTCTCGGCGGGACCTTGTCGTCGGTGGCGATGTATACGCTGGTTAAAATTAATCCCCGCTTGCTTTCAGTGTTTGCACTTTCGCCGGACGCAAAAGACATGGCCGAGAATCTCTATCGCGCGCTTTGGTCGTGGCTCATTTGCATGGTGGTTACGATCGTGGTTAGCCTCTTCACTCGTCCGAAAGCTGACTCAGAGCTGGTTGGTCTGGTGTATCGTCACACCGTTGTTGACGATGAGAGAGCATTGCCGATGTCTAAGCGCCCGTTCTTTTGGGCTGTAGGTGTTGCCGTTTTTTTTGCCATCTTGCAATGGATCTTTTGGTAACTGCAGGGAGCGTGTAGAGTTCATGCACAAAGGAACGCAGATTCTGCCGGTGTGGTTTTTCACAGGAATATTGCTCTTTATATACGGACTGGTGGTGCTAGCCGCCGGCGTGAACCAATTGTCGCACCCTCCAGAAGCAGTTTTGGCGCGATATCATTCCGGCTTATGGGGCGGAATTGTGCTGTTATGTTTAGGAGGCTTTTATATCCTTCGGTTCTGGCCAAATAGGCGAAAACAAGGTATTGAGGGAGATCAAAGTGACACGGCGGAGTGAACTGAATTGCTTCGGACATGAGTTCGGTTCTTCATCCAAGGTGCGCATCGCCAGCCACTCACCCAGGACTTATTCTTCTCATCACAGCAGCGATGCGATTTCTGCGTTCAGGCGGATGTTTCGGCAGAATTGATTTGCGGCGCAGTCAGGTAATTCAAGCCATGCTGTTTCGGTGGACATGTGGATTCGCGCACCACGAAGCGAGTCTTATATTCGTACGTCTGCTTCGTGGCTTCCTGAATTTCTTCCAATAAGACTTGAAACGCCAAGGTCGCAAGCTCGCTCGGCGAGAACCGGATGGTCGTCAAAGGGGGCTGGGTAAAGCGGCAAATGGTGAGATCGTCAAAACCAATGAGGGCTATGTCCTTTCCAGCCTGCAGTCCGCGCGCATTCAGAGTTCTCAACGCGCCGATCGCGGCCACGTCGTTACAGCACATGACTGCCGTAGGCGGATTGGGCGAATTGAGCAGGTTGGCGATCCCCGCGGCGCCGCCATCCCAGGTATGATCACATTCAGCGACAAGCTCTTTATAGAATTTTGCCCGGGCGTGCTGAAGAGCTTTGCGAAAAGCCGCGAAACGAGTGCGCATACTGCTCCACAGCAGCTGTCCGCTTAAGTAGCCGATGCGTTCATGGCCGAAGTCGACAAGATGCCTGACTGCCTCGCGCATACCAGGCAGGTAGTTTATCTGGATGTTGCGCATGGGGACACCACGTTCGGCACCTGCGTAGACCATTGGTATATCGGTTTCGACTTCGCGCAGATACTGCTCCATGCCAAAAGTAAGTACCGCAATGCCGTCAACCTGCCTTTGCAGCATGCGGGCTGCGCAGGTGGCGATGTGGTTGGGTTGAATTTCCGTATCGGCAAAGCTGACCAGCACTTCATAACCGTGTTTCACAGCCGCTCGTTCGAAATGAAGAATGATTTCGGAAAAAAAGGGATTTCCTCCGCTCAACTCTGAAACGATTAAACCTACAGTATGACTTTCACCTCGGGCCAAGGCGCGGGCCTGGAAATTGGGACGGTATCCAACCTCTGCAATGACCGACTGAACACGACGAGCCAGCTTGGGATCCACCGTCTCTACGTTGTTGATAACCCGCGACACCGTGGAATGTGAGACGCGCGCACGCCGCGCAATTTCGCGTATGTTCAACCCTGTAATCCTCCGACGATCCCAACCAGGGGACATGGTACTTCGAACAGTGCCCCCTTGATATAGAAATTCATATAGAACAGCCACGCATTGCCGAAAGCTCTTGAGAACTCGATCGAGCTGTTGGGCCAAAACCAACAATTCCCGTCCGCAGGTCTGGGGACCGTATCTGCCACCCAAGCCAGGTTGCAATTCATGAGTTCTCGTCTCAAGCAACGTCCGGCAGAAATATACGGCTAAGAAGTGCGATTCCTCGATCAGTATAAATCCGAGCGCACGTGAATACCATTTGAGTAACCGGTTTCTTGCATTGAACTGAGGACTTTAGCAGACCACGTAATAACACACAACAAGCACCGGGGCGGCTTCATCTAAAGTTTAGAGACCGGTCTCTTGACAAGATGGAAACCAACCCACTATAGTAGCTCTCCCAAAATGCTGGAACGAAAGTCAACGTCCAATTGGAGGAGACTTTAATGCATAGAAGGCAGTTAAATAATGAGATACAAACTCACGATGTCTACGGTGTCGATCAGGTTACGAAAGCATCTCGCAGCGACCGAGCGCTGATCGTCACCGTTATGTTATGCCTTCTATCAGTTGCCGGCCTAGCGCAAACCAACATCAGCCAGACGATAAATGCGACATACAACAACATCAATAGTGGCTTCGTTATTCCGAATGACTTCATCGGAATCAGCTTTGAAACAGCCGCCGTTACGCCTGGAAACGGCAGCGTGACCGGCAATATGTTTTCGCCATCTGACTCATATCTGATTAATATCTTTCAACAAATGGGAATCAAGAACCTTCGGATTGGAGGCAGCTCGGTAAATACAGCTACGCCGACACATGCAGATATTGACGCCTTGTTCGGATTTGCCAATGCCGCTGGTGTGAAAGTGATCTACTCGTTGCCAATTGATAGTCCGGCAACGGCCTCTAACGATGCTAGTATCGCGAAGTACATCTGGGTAACCGGGAATTACTCGCCACTGGTGCAATCATTCGCAATCGGGAATGAGGAAGATTGGATCAAAAGCGATCTTGCGGGATATATCGGCAGTGCAACACAGAGTGGATCCTGGCTAAACTTTGAAAATACAATCTCCAGCTCTGCTCCTGGTGCGATGTTTTCAGGGCCGGATTCTGGCAACTACACAGGAACAAGACTCTTCACCGGGTCTTTGTGTGGCTCTAGCGTGACGAATATAACCTGGTCAAACGGTTTCACGCATTGTGCCAATGCTCAAAATTGGTCGCCGCTTTTCAACCTCGTCACTCAACATCACTACATTGGCGGAGCAGCGTGCGGCAGCGCGAGCACATGCACCAGCGCCAGCCAGGGTACACAAGAAATGTTGTCATCTGGTTGGGTGACGGGCACGAGCCCCACAACAGAATTGTGCGGAACGGCGACCACCTCTTGTAAATACTATCCGTATGATTACGTCTATCAGACTTATTTGTCTGGAGTAGTATCCGGGGGTTTTCTTTATCGGATGACGGAGCTGAATGAATATGTGACTGGTGTGCTGGGTGCTAGCAATGCTTTCACTGGAGGCCTGTGGGTACTAGACGTTATGCATTGGCTGGCTGATCATCATGCCTCAGGCGTTAATTTTCACAACAATCAATGGATCCCCTCCGATACGATCATACCCGGGGACCTCGTAAATTACTCAACTCCTTACAACCCAACCCAGAGCTATAGCTGTAGCGGCACCGGCGGCAGTTGCGGCCGATTCACTATTGTTCCAAAAGGGTACGGCTACAAAGCTTTCGATCTGAGCGGCCACGGCTACACGATAGGAGTGAGCGCCCTTGAGAATGACATGCCCGACGGAGGAAGCCTCGACACCTATGCCGTCGGCTCGGGGCAGGATTTATATGTGACATTGATCAACAAGACCAACGCAACAAACAGCGGCGACACTGCCAACGTGACGATCAACATCGGTACCGGTGACGCGCCGTTCGTGGCGGCCAGCGTCTCCTCTCTTAAATTTTGGAACGGAAATTCGAGCGCACCGTCGGACCCAACACAGAAGAGCGCATTGATTGGAACCGGCTCGATCGACAATTCGGGAACGCAGTGGGCTGGATATTGGACAGCGCAGCCAGCAATGACCTCCGGCAGCGAGATAGTTTCCGTGCCGCCTGCTCAGGCAATGATCGTGCACTTCCATGCGCCAAGCAACTATGTTGGTCCGATTCAGATTAACCAGAATGGCGCCTTGGAGATGTTCACAACCGACAGCACTGGCAATGTATATCACCAGTGGCAAAAAGCAGCGAATCTGAATACTGAACCGAATAGCGGTGTTTCCGATTGGAGCAATGTCACTGAAAATCTCTCGGGAGCAATTCAGACCGCGAACCCCAGCGGTGATATAGCCGTGGCAAAGAATCTGGACAATACACTGCAGGTCTTCATTCCGGCAGGTACCAACGTCCTCGACAACCGACAACTGACGCCGGGAGGTGGATGGAACAGCTCCTGGACGAGCATGGACATGGGCACGAGCAGCGGGATCACGCACCTGAAGGCAGGACGTAACGCCGATGGGAGTCTCACCGTATTTGGACTCGACAGCGGCGGACATCTCTGGTACGCGACAGAAAACGCTCCTGGTGTTGCCTGGTCCAGCTGGGCACAGCTTGGCACTCAAATCATCAGCGCTGGATACGCGGTCGGAGAAAACCTTAGTGGCAGGCTTGAAGTCTTCGGTGTCAATGGTGGAAACGTCTACCACATCTGGCAGACATTAGGAAATTCCTGGTCGAATTGGAGCGAAATAGCAGCCAATGGCGGCCAGACATTAAAGGCGTGGCTTCAAGTTGCCAGGGACATAACCGGCGATCTCTACCTTTTCGCGCTCGATTCGAATGGCAACGTTTGGAGCAACTGGCAATCCAGCCCGAGCGGAAACTGGCAAACGAATTGGACAGAGCTGCCAGTTCCTACATCTCCTATCCAGCAAGGGTTCGTTGCCGGGCAGAACGCCAACGGACGCTTTGAGTTGTTTGGCGTGGGAAGCGATACGAATCTCTATCACATGTGGGTTACTACCAATGGAAACTGGACCGCGAATTGGGTCACTATCGCTAACAACGCTCCTGCAGGAGGATTCGATCCTCACCTTATGGTAGGAAATACCAATGATGGCAGGTTGCAGATCTTCGCAATTGGAAAGAATAGCCCTAACGATCTGTTTACGAACTGGCAAGGATCTATTAGCGGCGCATGGACAAACTGGGCCGACTATGGCAGCTCCACAAGCGGGCTAATCTTCTATCCCGGTCAGCCGTAACAATGCGTGAACTGCGAAACAGCACGGGAACCTTTCGATGCGATTTCGCTCTGGACTGGGGAGACGATGCAACTCTAGACTTAGTCGCCAATGTAGGGACCACATGTCGCGGCAACCTGGTATATCTCGCAATGGAGCAGGTCCAATCCATGTAAATGCGCGATACAGTAAGACGGCAAAGGCAATCCCTTTCCCTGTTGATGCGTGTCTGACAGAAGCAGATTGCCTTTAGCGCTCTTCAGCGAACGATTACAACTTCGAGGTGATCAAGCCTAAAGCCACCAAAGGCTAAAGCCACGAAGGGTCCGATCGCGGCATGTCCTCTTGTTTGGCAGACTCAGTCATCCTTTTCTTCCCAGCACGCTATTTTCCTCCCTGTTTCGGGAACCGGTCTCCCAAGATTAAGAACCCTTGTGCCGATTTATGCATCAATCTCTTTTGTTCAGGGTCGTGCTCACGGCTCTTCACGTCTGACATTTTTTCTCTCCGCATGAGAGACCGCTCTCTTGACAACAGACCTAGGTATGCCTATATTGTTCGACGGTCACCCTTCCCTGCCTGAAAAGTTGTCGACCTTTTTCAAACGAAACGAGGTAGCGCATGAATTACAACGACCTTATCGCCTCGAGGAGAAGTACGGTCTGTCTGAGGACACCGGTCTCCGTCTTCATCATTTGTCTATTGATGACCGGTCCGCTTTGCAGAGCACAGCTGTCGACAACCGGCACCATTGCTGGCACGGTTGTCGACCAGAATGGAGCAGTAGTGGTGGGAGCTAGTGTAACCATCACAAATAAAGGAACCAATGCGATAACTACCGCGACGACAAATTCGACAGGTAGTTACTCTGTGGTTGGCTTATCAAATGGATACTATGACGTCACTATAACCGGCCAAGGCTTCGGTACGTTTGTCGAAACCAGCATATACCTGGAGCCAGCTGCCACTTTCACTGTATCCGCTGTGTTAAGGCCGGGAACAACTACTGCGTCGGTCACAGTTTCCGCAAGTTCCGCCCCCGTGCAAACGACTACGAGTGAAATTTCCAATATGGTTTCAGGTGAAGAGGCAGCGGATCTTCCCCTGAATGGCCGAAACTATGAGGGTTTGGGGCAATTGATGCCAGGAGTGATCAATACGTCTCCGGACAGTGCGATGGGCATCGGGGGCTTTGCCACGTCGAACTACCTCAACATCAACGGCGGAGGGGCCAGTGGAACTCTCTACACAGTAGACGGGATTTGGAATGAAAACACCGGTAATATGACACAGACCACGATCACTCCCAATCCGGATGAAATCGAAGAAATCAAGGTTCTCCAGAATAACTTTGAACCAAAATACGGCCTGATGGGGGCAAGTGTTGTGATGGTGCAGACCAAGAGCGGCACTAGTTCGTTTCACGGAGGAGCTTGGGAATTTCTACGCAATACTTTTCTGGATGCGCGCAATTTCTTCGTACCTCCTTCGGTGGGCGTCTCGCCTGAAGAATGGAACATCTTCGGATGGAACATAGGTGGACCGCTTTTCATTCCACATCGTTACAACATCGGCAGGCAAAGAACCTTCTTTTACTTCAATCAACAGTGGGTACGGCAAAAGCAGGAAGGAGTAGTCACGGGTGCGACCCCAACCGCGGCTATGCGCGGCCAAGGGATTGTTGGTAACAATGCGGTCTTCCCTGCGGTTGGTTCCGGCTCTCCCTACCTCACTGCCGCAAATGGTGGCTGGCTTAGGGACCCCAGTCAACCTTCCTCTAATCCTTGCAACGCTAATGTGCAGACAGGATGCTTCCCGAACAACACCATCCCCGGTAGCAGAATCAATCAAGGAGCCTTGGCACTGCTCAACGCCATTGCACCGTTACCGAATAATCAGGGAACAGGCTTCAATAATTACATCAATACCCTGCCGGCAATCACCAAACAGCTGGATGAAGAGGTCAAGATCGATCATTACTTTACGCAGAAATATCGGGTCACTGGCGAGTACCTTTACGAAGGCCAGAATGCGGTTAATCCCAATGCGGCACGGATGGGCTCCCCATTCTCCACTAACTACGACGTGTTTCTGTCGGATAATCAGTTGGCTCAATTGCAATTGACGCAGATCTATTCTTCATCCATGACTAACCAAACTAGCGTAGCAATGAACAACTATAATATTACCCACGACTTTGAAGGCCTTATCAGCGGTTCGCAGATATCGAATTACAATCAAAAGTTCCCTTACACCGGAGGCTATCTGGAAGACCGCCTTCCTCATGTAACATTTTCAAATGGCTGGTCACAATTTGGAACTAGCGCAAACAATACCATCCCAAGAGCTACCGATCTCGAAGATACGTTTACGGATGATTGGAGTTGGCTGCGAGGCAAGCATTTTCTTCAAGCGGGTGGCACTCTGCTTTTTGGAACCAAGCGCCAATGGGCAACAGTTGCCAACACCACCGGAGACGTCAATTTTAACGGTTCGTTCACAGGCAATGCTATCGCGGATTATCTTCTTGGAGATGCTGCTACCTTCGCGCAAGGCAGCAATGGACTTCGCAAATACATACACTACACAATTGTGAGTCCGTATTTCCAGGATCGGTGGAGTGCGACCCGTCGACTGACGATCACCGGCGGAGTGCGCTTCTTTCGCATGCCGTTCCCGGCAGCTCAGCAGGGCTACACAGCCGCCTTCAATCCCGCTTTATTTAACCCCGCGGCTGTGCCTACGGTCGCGACTAATGGGATCCTCTCGGGGCCAAATTCCACGAACTATGCTAACGGCATAGAGCTTAATGGAGAGAATGGCGTCCCCATAAACATAGCAAACGGCCGTGAGTTTTATTGGGCGCCGATGGCCGGTTTTGCTTTAGACGTATTTGGAAATGGCCGGACATCTCTTCGTGGAGGGTTTGGAATTACCTACAGCAGAAATGGCGGGATGGGAGCAGCCTGCTCGCAAGGTTGCGTCAGCTTCCCAGTACTCACGCAGACAAACCTGATCAATACAACTTTTCCCAATGTGACCGGTGGAACAGCCCCTCCGCCAACGGCTGGCTCGGTGAGCGGGATGCCAACGGACTACCAAGTTGGTAGAGTTGAGACATGGAGCCTCAGTGTGCAGCAACAGCTTGGAACCAACTTCATTCTAAGTATCGCTGGGGCGGGAGACGTCGCTAAGCATCTGAACGGGAGCTACAATATCAACCAGCCGCCACCAGTCGTTCTGTCAGGCGTTTCTTACGATTTCAACCCCAACCTGAATCTGAGTTCTTACGCTCCAGCTTACTATGGTCCATATCAAGGATATAGCACCATCAATTGGTTTAATCCGATTATCAAAGAGAACTGGAGTGCTCTAGAACTCAGTTTGAGGCACCCGGTCGGGCATAACGTATATCTCACAGTTGCGTATACGTGGTCGCATAACCTCGACAATGCAGGCGGATTTCAAAATGCTTATAATCTGCGATCGGCATACGGGAATTCTACGCTGGATACTCCACAAGTGTTCAATGCCAGCGTCATCTACAGCTTTCCGGCGTTCGCATCTGGCTGGAGGCATGCCGTCTTAGGTGGATGGAAATACTCCGACATGACGACTATCCAGAGCGGCTCCTTTCTAACCATGAGCTTGAGCGGGCCGAATCTCGGTCTGGCAACTCGCCCAAATCTTTTAGGTGTACTAAGCTATCCCAAACACTGGAAACCAACTGAATATCCGGCATCTCAGCAGCAATGGTTCAGCGTAGGGACTCCTGCAAATCCTGTGTGGGCGAAACCGGCTGCTGGTTATTTCGGAACCGTTGGAAATGGCACGATCTTGGGACCTGGGACTATCGTCTCGAACATGGCACTCTACAAAGATTTTCCGGTCACGGAAAGAACGAAGCTCCAATTTAGGGCAGAATATTTCAATGTTTTCAACCACACCAACCCGAATGCGCCTACTACGAGCTTTGGCTCAGGGGCTTTCGGCCAGATCACTAGCGCAAAAGATCCTCGTATCGGCGAACTTTCTATGAAATTTATTTTCTAACCAACTTCGGCTCACGTTAACTGCCATTGACGAAGATAACGGCTCTTCAGACCAACAGACCTTCTCTTAGAGATGACGAGGGTTACTGCACTGTTTCACATCCTGTGGAGAGGATCTGGTTTCCACGCAGAACCTCTCGAGCAGCGCAGAGGAAAGACTCTCGAATTTTACCCCGCTGCGATGTCATGTCGGCATGCACATTATGAATGGGACGATGGACAGGCGGACCTTTGGAAAATTAGCAAGCTTGACAGCCGCAAGCGCTATGACCGGCACCCTAAATGCTAACAACGCCGAAGGATCCTCCCGAGGAGAGCTGATTTTAGAAGACGCGTCGCTCTTGGCGGGATTCGATCCCGCGTCGGGTGCACTGGTTCGGCTTGAACAGAAATCGCCCCGTTGGATAGTTCAACATCGGCCCGAACTCGGTATTTCTTTTCGTTTACATGCGCCATTGCCCACCCGCCGAGACAATTTTGTGCTCGGCCGGAAACAGAAGGCAAAGACTATAGCGAGGCTTTCTGAACATCATCTCTCGATAGAATGGAAGGACTTAATCAGTGAACACGGCGGGATATTGCCCATAAGCTTTAGTGCAAGCGTGACTTTAGAGAACGGATCTCTGACGTTCCAAGGCACATTGATAAATAATTCCCCATTTTCCATTGAAACCGTCGATTATCCTTATATCGGAGACCTGGTTCCCCCCGCGAGTGATTCCACGATCCATGCGCGAATCATGCGCTATGACGATCTGCAATCCCACGAAATATATCCAACCTTTTCTAATGTGCCGGGTTATTGGGGTGTTGAGTTCCCGACAAAAACTCTCGACTCGTGTTATAGCCTTTTCTGCTTGATTCAGGCTCCTTCTCAAGGCCTCTATGTACAGCTGACCGATCCAACATCACGCTATCTTCTTCAGTACACCTTCGAATTACATCCCGGCGTAGTAGCGCAAAACATTGTTCCGATGGAAGATGAAATTGCTGGCATTCCTGTACACATGGAGTTTCGCACTTGCCACTTTGTCTTTGTGAATCCCCGTACGACCGTAATCTTAGCTCCTATTGTGATCCGCCCATATCAGGGTGACTGGCATGCAGGCGTCGATCTATATAAGCAGTGGCGTGCCACATGGTACGAACGGCCGAATCTGCCCACATGGACTCAAGACGTACATTCTTGGCAGCAACTACAGATCAACTCGCCAGAGGAAGAGTTCCGAATTCCCTATAAGGGCCTTGTAGAGTACGCTCAGGAGTGCGCGAAAAATGGTGTAACCGCCATCCAGCTCGTCGGCTGGAACCGCGGCGGCCAGGACCGAGGGAACCCTTGCCAGGACACTGATCCCGGACTGGGTACTTGGCAGGAATTGCACGACGCCATCGCTAGGATCCACTCCATGGGGGTAAAGATCATTTTATTTGCAAAATTCCCCTGGGCGGATATCACCACCGAATGGTACAGAAAAGAACTAGATAAGTATGCATCAACTGACCCGTATGGCATTCCCTATCAAATGCCAGGGGATAGCTATCGCACGCCCACACAGCTTGCTGGCATCAATAATCGACGCTTTGCCGTAATGGATTTCCTGAGTCCTGAATATCGCCGTATAGTCCTGAAAGAATTTCGTAAACTCCTTGACCTTAATGCCACAGGATGGCTCTATGACGAGGTTTGTGTGTGCGCTACAGGCAAGTACAATTTCGCACCCACACATGGGTATCCCGCGCCTGGCTATATCTATGCAGGTACGATGCCCCTGGCAAGAGAGTTGCATCACGAGGCCAGCAAGATGAGCCCTGACTTTCTGTTCGCGGGCGAGGGGCCACAGGATTGGTTGACGCAATACTATCCATTTTCTTACTTCCGAGACAGTCCCACTCCAGGGCAGCGCTACATTGACCCGTACGCCCCGATCATGGTGGCCGTCACGGGATTCGACGATCGGGAGGAGATCAACAGTATACTGCTCCGCCGTTACATAATCAGTTACGAGCCATATAATTTCAAGGGTAAGTTGAGCGATTTCCCTTTGACTCTCGCCTATGGCAGAAAAGTCGACGCACTCAGGCGAAGATATAAACCCTGGATATGGGACGCGGAATTTAGAGATACCCTTGGTGCAGCCGTAACGTCTGATGGATCTCACACTTACTCCGTATTTATTGGAGGCGCAAATAAACGAGCCGTGGTCGTGGTAAATCAGGAATTCCAGAAAGCAATTACGGCCACCGTAGAACTGCCCAATCCTGGACGATTAATAGTGGCTACTCCCGAACAGCCTGACGCGGAAAACACGTCGGGAACTATTAAGATTCCGGCGCGTTCAGCTTGCGTAGTTATGGAAGCGTGACCGCAAGAGAGTGCTCCCGCCGAGATCGCGCCGGCACGTGACCGTTCTTGAATGTCTTTTAGAGTAACGACACGTGCGTTAGCTCTATAGTTGCGCCCATGTGACACCCACCTGATGCGGAGGGCGCCCGCCGTCGTCGAATCGGAACGACAAGCGGGTGCTCTTCAGAAATTTTCTTAAATTTGCCCCTTGTAGAGCCGGAGCCCTGGGATACCGCCGCTGTTATTTCCAGTGCTGTACCAACCATTCCAGTTTCCGCCATCGGTTGTTTGCCAATTCGAGTAAATAGTCCCATTGGTGCCCGTGCTGGTGCTAACACCGAACACCTGCAGGCGCCCATCGTTGGTGTTGCCGACTACCAAGTGTGGATCCATGGCTGCGCCGCCTAAGTTACTCCAACCGGAGTTCCAGCTTGTGCCTGAAGTTGTGGTGGTCCAGACGTGATAAACATTCCCGTCGGTTGCCACCGCGAACACCTCAAAGGCGCCGCTGGCGTTCTGCCCAACGGCAAAACCTGGATTCAACATTATTGTTGTTCCGCTGGCCTTAGTGGGCAGCGCAGTCCAGGAAGAAGACCACCCGCCTCCCGGGGAATTTTGCGCTATTTCCCATAGTTGCCCGGAAGCGCCTCCACTTTGATCGACCGCAAAAACCGTCAGATCGCCGTTGATGTTTCGCGCCACCTGAATCTGTGGCTGAAGTATTTGGCCGTTTGGTGTACCCAGCGGGGCCCAGCTGCTGTTCCAAACATTCGAGCTGGTCTGCCACACATGTTGAACTTGGGGGTTCGCGCTCCCGTCAACACCAAAAATTTCCAGCCGCCCGTTCAGATTCTGCCCGACCACATAGCCAGGGTTAATTCCTCCACTGACCACAGGAAGCGGCGTCCAGTTGGACCACTGGACACCGGGCGCGACCTCAGTGGCAGTCCAGAGCCTTCCGCTAGAATCCAATCCAAATACACTGAGACTGCCATCCGCGTTCTGCGCAGCTTGTAAATTTTTTAGCCCGGCGCTGCTGCTTCCCATGTCCACCCAGCCCCTCCACGCGCCGCCAGGCGTCTTCTGTTGGTTATAGAAGACATGAGTGCCGGTACCGCTATTTGCAGGCATAAATACCTGCAACGTGTTGTCCTGGTTAGTAACCACGGCCAGGTCCCCCGCCGGACTCGCAACGGGAGTCGTAACTCCGCTGAGGCCTTCTGTCCAGCCATTCCAGTTGCTGGCTGCGCTATTCGGTTCGATGGTCAGGCCGCTGGCTTTTTGCCAGTCGTGCCATACATTCCCGCTGCTATCCGTAGCGAAAAGCTCCAAGGCTCCATTCTGATTGATCTGCACGGGACCGACGTAGTTGCTGCCGGCACGGAATTTCAAAACCACAGCGGTTGCCGCCGGTACGTTTACAGTGAACGACCCGCTACCACCTCCGGTGTAGCCGCCTGTCGTAGCCCACTCTCCAGACCATTGCTGGCCGGTATTGAGGATGGGCTGGCCACCCAATGTTCCGGTCTTGAGTGTGGGGTCGCCAGGACTACCAGCGCTGGTGTCTGTCATCACGAGTGAGGCGACACCGGCCGTCCAAAATGGATAGGCGGTCCCAGAAGATCCGTTTTTCAACTGAATCGTAACGTTGGCAGAATTCCCGTTGCCTTGGAGCTTGTTGATGATAGTGACAAATAGATCCTGTCCTGCCACCACCGCATATGCATCGACTTGCCCGTCGTAGGCGCTGACCGATGCATTGACGGGATAACCGTGCCCTCCCATGTTAAAGGCCTTTAGGCCGTATCCTTTGGGACTCATCACGTAGCCGGTACATCCAGTGGGAGGACAGGTGCCAGAAACACAGTCGTATCCTCCCTGAAACACGGTGTCTGTGCAAACCCACTGCTGGTTATAAAAATTGACGCCAGCCGCGCCGTTAAAAGCCCACCAATGGGCCGCATCCAACGCCCAAAGCGCCGCGGCAAAAGCGTTGCTTGCGCCGTCGCGACCGCCAAGATAGTCGTTCAACTCCGTGATCCGATAAGGCACCCCCAGAGCCTGAACCGGCGCGAAAATGTTACTGAGTACCCATGGATAGGGCGAATAAGTACCAGTTCCATAAGGTTCGCTGGCCACCGAAGTTCCCGTCACCCAGTTTGGCGACAGCATGTTGTCGATAGCTTCTTGTGCAGTATTACTTCCAAGGCTTGCGCCGACATAATAGTGTTCCGTGGCTAGCTGAAAGAAATTATGGTTCTCTGCGACTTCGCAACTAGCGAGCAATTGCGCCCAAAAGGCATTTGAGAAGGACGTGCCGCAGGCTGTACCGGTGAATTGAATAATCCCGGGAGAATAGGCACCGGCATCGGGCCCTGCAAATGGCATGTTTGCCAAGCTGGGAGCGTAGCTACTGATGTGAGTGGCGAAATCATCCCACTTCGCCAGGTAAGAGGGGAATGCGCTCCCTGCAAAATCTCCCGAAAGCCCTGAGATTTCATAGACCTGCGGGTCATTGATAACGAGATCTGTCTTAGGAGGAGTGCCCTCCGGAGCCGTACAACTCGTATCCGCCGCAAGGCAGCTACATCCATTTGCAGCGGCCGTACAAGAGCAAGCGCTGGAATCGTTGCAGTAAGTATGGGCGGCATGCCAGTCCGTTTCATTGTCGAGAGCGAAAAAGCTGACCCAGGGCGAGTAGGTTTCCCAGACGTATTTGGCATCGGCTTGGTCTTGACTGTAGTCGCTCGCCTGAATCAAATGGTCCGAGTAAAGTGCAGTCGCATTAACAGCCTGCATAAAACCAAAGAAATTGTCTATATCTGTGTGCGAGGGAGCATTGACCGGCAATGGTCCGTCCGCCATGCGAAGGTTCTTAATTCCTATCTGCTGGAATAACGCAATAAGCTGACTATTCGAGGGAGCGAAAAGGTAGCCTGATACACCGGCATAGTTTTGCGTTTCAGCAACCGTTCCGATCCCAAGGCCGATGAAATCAGGTACAATCGCGGTACGCTGAGTACTGTTGTTATATTCAGGATTGATTGTGACAGTTACATTCACTTGTGGCCATGCAAGTGTGGCACAAACACATGTTAGAACGACAGTCACTAACAATCTTCTCGTCATTAGCTCCTCCTCCGCTCGACATAAGTGAAGCAAACCCTCTACTCCGAAGCCGTAGTAGAGGATTCGCGCCGATGCGAGGATCCTTCGCACTGGTAATTTGCCCAAATGTTCCCGAGCCAAAGCTGGTGTTGGGTGGATTAGGATTCGTGTGATTAAAAACGTTAAAGAATTCGCTCCGGAACTGGAGCACCGTACGTTCTCTAAGGCGGATGTCCTTATATAATCTCATGCATTACCTACAACAGAAATCAAGGCATGGGAGAGCAAACTGCTGATCGGAATCGAGACCAAAACTAAAATGATTCGCGGTATACCGCGTCCGATTCCTTTGGAGTCCCAATCATGACTCGCGTTTGGACCCAAGAGCTCGCCATTTCTCCCTCACCGAACGGATTGAGTAAGTCGAACGACCAGCGGAACTCTACCCTTAGCGGATCGCCATTGTCAAGAGACCGGTTTCTCGTTTGCTCGACGACTTTGCGGGAGATCACCTGTTTCTTCAGGTTTCTGCTTATCGAATTGGGCGTTTTGCTAAGGATACTTGGCGCTTCGTATCATCTAGCGACAACTGCGTACCATCAAAAGAGACCGGTTCTTCAAAAGTGGCATTTTTCAGGAAATCCGGTTGGTGGTGCGCTAGGCTCGCGAGCGGGTGCAGCAGCAGTATGACTTCCTGGATGGAAGCACGACCTGACACCCACGCTAAGCTGCGGATGGTCTAGTCAAATACATTCAAAGGTAAGAGAACTAGACCGGCAGTATGCAACAGCAACAATTCCCTCCCGATGCGTCGAATAGGCTGAAACTGTCGTCTCGTGAGGGGCTGAAAGCTGCGGCTTGGTGATAGCGCATTGGCGGCATCCTTTGCTCGCTGCAAGAAGCACATTCAGCCGCTTAAGAATGATGCGCCGTTTTCACTTTTCCATCGCGCGGTGCTTCTGTTCAATTCAACGTCGGTGGTCCGCACCGGGCGCATGATTCGCGACGTTTCATTCTAGGCAATGATTCAGCGCTGGCACAAAGGCTTCTAGATGAAAACTGACAAGAGGAAGGCGATCAAGAGGGTCATTCGGGATCGACCACCGCAGACCTGCTACGCGCGTGACCACCATCTCAAGTAATGATCGACGGCTTCGTGTACAACGTGGAGTTTGCCTCGATGGGGCTATTCTCCCGGATACACAGATTGAAACCTGCGGCTATCCGCCCCTCCACTCGCCTCGAGTAGGCTGCTTCAACTACATCAGATTTGCGAGCCGAGCAATAATGCTCACGAACAGTATGAATATTGCCTTAGTGTATTGTTCCTAATACGGCTACAGGTAAGCTTCGCCCTGCATGATCTGAATGGAAGTTCCACCTACGCGAACGTTTGAAATGACATCCCCGCTCTTGGTTGATCGCACGTACAGTTGACTGGGACGCTTTATTTCAACCCCCTGAAGGATTGCCACCCTTTGATCGGAGTGCGCAATACCATATTTAACCATCCACGCCGAGGCACACCCGGCCGCTGATCCAGTGGCTGGGTCCTCACCGCCAGGAGAGACCGCCCTTGCTCTCAGAATTGTTTTGGCATCTCCGGTGTCTCTAGTAACGAAGTAGAATCCATATGCTACGGTCGCTTGTCGGCTTAGATAAGCACCGCCGCTAGCCAAATCCACGTGTGACAATTGAAGCGCCTTGAGCGATTTTAGCGGGAGGATTGCGAAGGGCAATCCGGTTGAAATCGTCTGAATCGGCACATCAGATTCGATGTCATCCAGCGGCAATCCCAGCGCCTGTGCCACCGCGGCACGGTCGTGCATCGGACCAAAGATAGGAGGCACCTGCCGCATTTCGCCGAATAAAGTTTCGGTATCTTTCGTAAAAAATACCGGAACTTTGCCTACTTTAAGATCAAGCAAAATTGTCGATATTGACTCTGGAGCCCCCTTCCGCGCAGGAGTAACCAGATCTTCGGTCAGCAGCACCGTAGCGGTGCCAAGCGTCGGATGACCGCCGAAGGGGATTTCCCTCTCAGGGTTGAAAATTCTAACTCTTATACCTTCGCGAGCTTCTACTACGGATGGTCGCCGAAAAACAAACGTTGTTTCTTGTAGGCCTGTTTCTCTGGCGAGGTCTTGCATTTCGCCGTCGGCTAATCCGGCCGCATCTGTAAACACAGCCAACGGATTGCCTTCAAAACGCCGTGACGCAAAAACGTCTATATGCACATAATGAAAACGTCTTTCAGTTTTGGTTACAGCAGATTGCCTTTGAGATCCAGTTCGATTCAGTACCATTGGTACGGC
>CAYNPS010000001.1:0-102672 GCA_964399125.1 uncultured Terriglobales bacterium | reverse complement strand
ATACATTCTTCGGACGGGGGGAGGATGCAAAATCCGTGCTGGAGATTCGCTTGCAGATGAATGTTATGAAAGGTGAGTAGGTGTGTCAAGGTGAATTGCAAACTAGTTCCTATACACCGCAAAACATTGCGGAATTTACCAAGCAGGTTCAACACCGTATTAGCAGTTGCGGTATGCAGCGCATCTGCGTAAACCTAACATACTGGAAAAGTTAGTAGGTCATCATACTGTAATAATAGAAGTCCGAAGGTTTGGCCATTAGGGTGCGCGGTGAGGCCGGGACGATGTCTACAGCAGCTAAAAAGGCCGCGGAGCGCAGAAAACATCAGCGACTGCCGCTGTCCATTCCTGTCTTTGTCAGGGGTCTCGATGAGAATGGGAAGGAATTTCTTGAGTTCGCCACGGCTCTTAACATCAGTGCCGGCGGAATTCTTCTTGCTACAAGGCGCAGCCTACCTAGATTTTCAGCGCTCTCTTTGGAAATACCAGTAGCACCGCTTCCGGCGGATGCATTTTCAAGTCAATCCATTCGGAGTCTGAAAGCGAAATTGGTTCGTATCACCCACGGAGAGAAGTATCACCTGTTAGGGCTGCGGTTCACTCGCCCAATCCACGTCTAGTTTTCCCTAAAAAGCAGTACAAAAGTGAACAAAGTTTTCTCAAGTGTGAAAGTGTTTTCATACACGAAGGTTACTTCTGTTCATGGCCGAGATGCTGCGGTTAGCTGATGTGTAGCCCTTAAACGTACCTAAAATGAGTGATTTGCTCCGGATCTCCCCAATCCTCTGCAAATAAGGCAGTGGTTCTGCGCCGATATCAGGAATGGTTCATAAGGTGCGAAGGGTACTTGCAAGCAATGTTGTGGAATCTCCCATAGGACGTGCAATGGCAGCCAGCCCGGCGACAAATTCCAGCTTTCTTCGAAGCAATGGCGCGATGCCGCCAGAAGCGGTGATTTTCGGACAGTCGCATCGAATGAAGTCGATCCGCAGCAGAATTGAAAAGATCGCTGGCGCCAATGTGCCGGTGCTTATTCAGGGAGAGAGCGGGACTGGTAAGGATATCATCGCGCGATTAGTTCATCATCTGTCGCCGTGGGAATCTGGCCCGTTCGTTAAAGTGAATTGCCCGGCTATCCCTGGAACCCTGATCGAGAGCGAACTGTTCGGCTATGAGAAGGGTGCCTTCACCGGGGCGCTCAGTTCCAAACCGGGCCGAGTTGAGATGGCTCACCGGGGGACGTTGTTCCTGGACGAAATCTCTGAAATGGAAATGGGTCTCCAGTCGAAGCTCCTGCAGTTATTACAAGATGGCCAGTTCTGCCGCATCGGAGCGCAGGACGACAAGAAAGTGGAAGCAAGGGTAGTCTGTGCCACGAACCGCGTGCTGGAAAACGAGGTTGAGAACGGCCGCTTTCGTCAGGATCTGTTCTACCGTATTAACGTGATCAACATACACGTTCCGCCGCTGCGAGAGCGGGCCATGGACATCCCAGTAATTGTTGAATACTTCCTGCATATCTACAACGATAAGTACAACTGCCACGCATCAATGCTGTCGTCACCGATGCTTCAGCGGATGCAGCACTATCACTGGCCCGGTAACATCCGTGAACTTGAGAATCTGATGCGTCGCTATGTGATCCTGGGCTCAGAAGACGCGATCACCGCCGAAATGTCGAGCCGCGAGGTCAGGTCCGGCAATGATCTCGACATTCCGTTAACGGGACCGATCTCACTCAAAAAGGTCACGCGCCAGGCCGTGCGCGATCTGGAGCGTAGGGTCATCTTGCGAGTTCTGGAATCGAATAGCTGGAACCGTAAGAAAGCGGCAAAAGCCCTGAATATTAGTTATCGGGCGCTGCTTTACAAGATCCGTGACGCCGGATTGTTTCACCACGATCAGCTGCCGCCTGAGTGAGTTTCCTTATACGGGGAAGGTGAAGTTCCGGTTTCTTTCAGTACTCCCATCATGGCGATCGTGACGATTGGCCATTGCCTTGGTACGCTCAGCGGAGATGTTCTTATCATCGGCGCAGATGAACGCCCGCTGCTTCGTAGCAGGTGCAAAAACGCTACATTTTTAAGCCACTGGCACTGAGATCTCCCATCCGCTTCCGTCGTCTTGAAACTGGTAATCGTTGCCGAGTTACCGTCCCGGAGATTAACTGGACTCCGAAGCTGTTCATCAGGGCAGTTTCTCCACGGTTGTTGGTTACCATCGGAGTGTAGGTGTATGCGCCGGTGACGTTGTTAAGCGTAAGCGTCGATGCGAAGTCATATCGGTGCCCCTCGCAAACACCTGCAGGCGTGGATGCTTTGCACAACAATCATCGTAGTAAACTGTTGCGAAACCTGCGATCAGAACCAAGCGTGTTCTCTCTGACAACGCGCGGGCAGCTATCTCAAGCAACCAAAGAAACGCTCGCGCGAATACCCCCAACTCGAAGAGGCGCAATCGAGTTGAGGGTCTGATCTGAGCATTAGCCCATGCCAAGACGTTTGCTTTGGCGGTGCGCGAGAGCATGAGCACGAGGATGCAGAGGTCTAAGCGCGAGCGCTACCGTCACCGTGAATGAGTGAGCGGCAATGACGCTGCCGATGCATAGCTCAGGTGTCTGAAGACACCCATCAGTCAGGGTCCCTGGAAAACCGTGACTGTTTAGCGGGAGCTCAGTTATCGCAAAACTTGTCCAAGAAACAAGAGAGGAGCGTCCCAGGTGGAACGCCCCTCTAAGAGAAAATCGTGGCCTTCTGGAATTACTTCCGGAATTTGCGGCGGGCAAAAGCACCCACGGACATCAACCCGCTTCCCAGCATTACCATAGATGCCGGCTCCGGTACCGGTGGAGGCGGCTGTGGTGAACCGCCCGGTGTCCCGATGAAGTTCGAGTACGCCCACTTCGTGCCAGTGCAATCGACTGACGGTCCCGCTCCAGTCGTTTTAGTTGTAAAGCCCGTAGTGGAACAGCCGTTAGCCATCAGATCCAGATTGCCGGTTACTGGCGTTCCGGTGTAGCTACCGCTGAAGTTGAAAGTGAGGGTGCTATTGGCCGCGATGTCGCCCATGTGGAATGGGAAGTTGCTGGCGGTAAAGCCATCCACGCAAAACCAGTTAGGATTGCCCGTTGTATTGCAAGGCGATCCATTGTTGCTCTGCTTCCCAGTAAAGAATTCGTACGTCCAACCCCCACCGCCAGTGACGTTCAAACCACTGATGACGGAAGTGCTGCCGTTCAGCAAGTCAAGAGAGAAAGCAATTAGCCCTTGGTCAACGCTGCTGGTGTTAGTGAATTCGATGCTGCCCGTGAAGCTGCCGCCAGAAGCGGTCAAAGTCGCACCGGCTGACAAATTTGGCGCAATGATGGTATTGGCAGTGGCAACCGAAACCAGGAGGAGGGTCATACATCCGACGAGTAGCAAATGGCGCATTTGGCTCATCTCCGTTCGTTCTTCGGCTTAGGAGCCAGAACAGAACTTTTGTTTCGTGCTGATGGGAGCAAACCAGTCTCCAAATAGCGCTTGCAACTTAAGTCTCACGCGAGCAGTAGCTTACAGCATAAAATTCACAGCTCAAACATTCATAATGTTGCAGAATCTTGCATAACCAATCCGGATAGTTACCATTGATAGTTACCTTGCGATAAAGCGCGGCATTTTCCTTCTCTACCGCTTAGTCGAGACTATCTTGCGATGTTCTCCATGGAACGATAGAGCGCTGTCAGGATCGCTGCGTGGATCGGACACCGAGCACCAAAATGCGGCCGATTCAGGGGAACCGGCCGCAGTAACTCTTACAACTCTTACCCCAGGATCACGGAGGGAACGACCTAGTTGCTCCGCAGCTTGCGACGAATCAAACCGGCGAGGCCAAACAGTCCTGAACCAAATAACACCATAGACGCAGGCTCGGGCACAGCAGTGACCGTTACCACTTGTTGGCTGCTGATCTGCTGTCCAGCGTTGAGTTGGATCTGAGCCAGGCTGCCGATACTGAACGTTCCCGGATAGGCGCAATCGATCAGCGGAGCGTTGATCCCTGCGGCGCTGCTTGTAAGCGAGGGAGCGGTCGTGCTGCAGGCAGAGCTCAGATTCCCCGAAATATCGACAGCCGCGTCCAACAGTCCCGTATTTTGCAATGCGAAATTGTTGGCAGTGCCGACAACCGATTCTTGTGCACCGAGTACCAGTGGATCAGTAACTGGAGCGGTGAAGTCACCTGCGATTTCCAACAGATAGAAGCTCTCAGAAACCGAATTGGTATTGGTGATGGTTGTCTGCGAAGCCGTCGAGGTAGCCTGTGCCAAGTTGCCTGGCGCGTTCGACGTTGCATTTTGGAACGCAATGGTTACATCGCCGCCGAGTGCGGAGATGTTAGAACTTCCACAAGCGTTACCTGCACACGACGTCAATAGGCTGAAGCCGCTGCTGGGATTGGTCGAAATGTAAAACGAAATGTTATCTGCACGCAGCATCGGGGAAATGCCGAGCACAAGCACGCAACTCGCAACTGCGCACAACAGTGATTTCCGCATGGACCTATACTCTCCTAGTGTTCGTCCGAAGGGCCTCGATTTTCATACACATGACCCCTAACCAACAGGGGCACTCACTTAAGAATCCCTCGCAAGTTACTGAAGCATTTGGGCCTCCACAGTCAATTGTGATGAGCAGCTTGTAAAGTATTGAAGACAGGTTTGTTCCTGAATCGGGCCTAATCTAGCCACAGTAGAGCGTTTTCAGGAGATGCAAATGTTTGCATCTCGTAACGAAAGGCTTGTTCCCCCATCGTTTCGTTGAAGTTTTGCTAGATCCGGTATTAAGGGACGGTTGGATCAGGGAGGGGCGACTTCGCCATCAACTCTTGGACTCGCTAGTATCTTCCGCCAGGCTGAATGGCCAATCCCAAGAATAAGCGCGAAACGCACATATCATCGTGCGCGCAAGTTCTGTTCTGGGGGCAATGATTGCCTCACTGGTCGACACCCCGATTTGAACTCGCCGTCCGAGCGGAGAGTCTGTCCAATATTGGGAACAGTGAGCCCTGTTTGTCGATACTAAACCGCTCAATGATAAGCGCGAATCGACTCGCAACAGGCACATTGCGCAGAGCGTGTCCGCATGCCCTACAGGGTAAGGCTGGAACCCTGGAACACTTCGGAAAAAAGGGAGGTACTGGTTTAATACTTTGTTGGATCTAGAACGACAAGTCACATTTCGAGACAAGCGAAGATCGCATTATTGCGGGTTCGCACGACGCGATCACGCCGGAGATGTCCAAAAGACGCGGCTTTAGCAAGATGAGATCCTATTGAAGAGCGAAGGGCAGAATATTAGTTGAGACAGGTTCCCTGGTAGATACTTACGCATCTACCAGGGAGTTTCAATGTTTTGCGGACGGAGAAAAACTAAGCCACCGCCACAAATTATTAGCTTAAGAACTTACGCTTTAGGCTACCTGCCAGACCGACCAGTCCACTTCCAAAAAGCACCAAGCTAGCCGGCTCTGGAACGGTTGTGTTGCGGATATCGGTGCTGATTATCGACCCTACCCCGTCCGCATTAACGCCCGAGGCTGTGAGCGAGAACCCGAAGAACCCGAATTGCGCGCCGGGAATGCCAAGTGCGGCGAGAAGGTCGGGGGATTTGGTATCCGGTCCAGTAGCGTTCAACAGACCATTAGCATTCGCAGTAAAGCCGCTAAAGCTGCCGGAAAGAAGAGTCTCGGGGGTTAATATCCCAAGGCTAGGAATCGTGCCGGAGATTGAAATGGTGTTTGTCACGGTGTTGAAGGCCAAAGTGTCGCTAACGGTGTAGACGCCATTACCCACCGGAGCACCGAATACAATAAGGGTACCGATGGGAATGCCAACGCCACTGGCGTTGCCGCCAGGCAACAGTGTGAAGGTTCCGCCAACCCCAGCGCCGCCGGTTCCGAAATCGATGGTGGTGGCAAAAGCCCCTGGCACCAGCATCAGAGCCAGAAGTGCGATTGCCGCAAATACTAGTTTTCCGCGAGCCATTGTTTTGTTCCTCCCAAAAGTGAAAAGCTTGTTTTCAGTCGCCCGGCAAACCCTCACCGGAAGCGAGTCCGACAACGATTAGTGCACGCGCCCTGCCAAAGCAACAGAAAACAATGTCCTCTGTTATCAATGACTTATCTATCTTCGTTGAAATTCCTAAGTCCAGATTTGCAAATGTCTGCACACGGAGGAAATCCGATCTCCACTCACTTCAGGGGAGTATATGATCGGATCAAACACAACTCGTTTTTGCTCCAAGCCAAACGACCATTGAGTAGGAAGTGAAGTGTTCCATTCGCTGTCCCAATCCCACAAGTCAGGCGCCTAGACTCGCCAGCGTTTTTCGTGTCACTTGAGGGGAGTATATGATCGGATCAAACACAAATCGTTTCTGCTCCAAGCCAAACGACCATTGAGTAGAAGTGAAGTGTTCCATTCGCCGTCCCAATCCCACAGGTCAGGCGCCCAGACTCGCCAGCGTTTTTCGTGCTGACTCGGCATTGGTGAAGTTGGGATTGAGCTTAAGTGCTTTTTCGAGACACTCTTTCGCCCTCTGAGGGTCGTGCTGTTGCTGATATACCATGCCGAGGTGGTATTCGATAGTTGCGTCCTGAGTGTTCTTAGCTGCCTCGAGAAGCAGGTCGCGCGCCGTCGAGAACGCTCCCTTTTGGTAGTAGGCCCAGCCAAGTGTATCTGCTGTGCCAGAGTTGTCGGGCATTCCTCGACGGGCAGTCTGTGCCAGCGAAAGCGCCACATCCACGTTTCCGCCATGGTTGAGCATAGAAAATGCCAGGTTATTCGCGGCTATAGGAGACTCAGGTTGCACGGCTAGAGCCTTCTGGTACATCTCTTGGGCCTTCTGCCAGTTGTTGCGACTATCTTCCAGGATTCCCAGCATAATGTACGCACTCACATTTCGTGGGTTCTTCTGGACCGCCTCTTGCCAGCTGGCCACAGCTTTGTCTGGGGAACCATTGCCAGCCTGCACCTCGCCCAACATCATCAAAGCTTGATAGTTCTCTGGATTAAGCTCGATCGCCTTTTGCAGAGATGCCTCGGCCGAGGACAGATCCTTAGAGGCCGCCTGAAGACCTGCAAGCAATATATAAAAGGAGCCGTTGTTGGGTGCCTTCGCGATTTGGGCTTTTACCCTGGCCAATGCCTTGTCCCTTTGTTTCTGCGAAACAAAGATCTTGACCAACCCCTGTAAGGCCTGCACGTAGTTGGGATCGCGGTTCAGAGCTTGTTCGAGGAAGCTTTGCGCTTCTGAATATCTCTTTTGCGACAAACGCCAGTCACCCATAGCTCCGTAACCGACGGGACTCTGTGGTGATACCTCGATGGCCGTTTTCAGATCCGCTTCTACTTTGTCGGGTTGTTTGTGATTGTTGTCTACTGCAGCGAGCAGTACATGAGCTTCAGGCGAATACGGTTGAGCCACCAGTATGGCGCGGGCGGCGGTGTTCACGGTGTCGAAGTCCCCTTTGCTGGCAGCCATGCCGGCTAACATTTTCTGCGCGTCCACGAGTCGAGGATTGAGCGCGACGGCTTGCCGTAATTCTTTTTCCGGCCGTAAGGGATCCCCGGTGGCGAGACTCGCGAGAGCCATCTGGTAATGGGCAATGGCATTGTCAGGCTCATTCTTCAAAACCATTTCCAACGTACGCACGGCCTCCGCCGGTTGATGGTCGTGAATTTCAAGTTCTGCCTCAAATACGAGAGCCTGAGAGTCTTTATTGTTCTCCTTCAAGATTTCATTCACTAACTTGCGAGCTTGCTCAACTTGACCCGTGCGGAGCAGCAACTCGATGTATTGCTTCTTTAGGACCGAGTCCTTGGGATGGTCTTTCAGAACTGCCGCGTACTCGGCGATAGCTTTGCCGGTATCTCCTGTCTCAAAATAGAAGTCTCCGAGCAGTCGGTAAGCTCGATCCTTTTCGCCAAGATCGTTCTTGGCTTGAGAGGTGACCTGTTCGGCATCCGCTTTTCTGTTCTGGGACAAATAGAACCGTGCCAGGGCTACACGTGCTTGCACGCTGCTGGAATCGAGACTAATCGCCTTACGATATTGCTGTTCTGCTTCAGGAAAGCGCTTTTGGGATTGATAATAGGCAGCGAGTGCCAGAACTGGTTGTATGGTTTTCGGATCCAGTTCTGCGGCCTTTTTGAAACTCTCTTCGGCAGCCCCAACTTGTTGGCCGTAATACTGCATCATTCCCAGACCGGTGCGAAAAGTGGAACGCTTGGGATCAAGTTCAATTGCCTTCTGCATCTCTTCAATAGCGCCTGCAGACTCTCCCTTGGCGGCACGAATGTTTGCAAGCAGAGCATGGGCGTCGGCATTGTTGGGATCGTCCTGCAGGACAGTCTTCGCTCTTTCTTCGGCCTCGTCCAGTTTTCGGCCCCCCAACAGTAGATTCCCGAGATCTATTTGTGCCTTTGCGTTTTTGGGCTGAAGTTCGACCGTGCGCGCCAGCTCGGCGTAGGCGTTCTGCCATGCAGCCAATTTGATATAAGCCTGAGCCAGTTGGTAGTGTGCATCGGCAAATTGCCTATCGACCTTGATGGCGTTGGAAAATTGAATGACCGCTTCTCGATACTTCTGGCTTGCCATATAACGTTGACCGCTCTCGAAGTACTTTTGCTTGCGGATGTTCGGATCGCGAGAGCAACCGACGAGCAAACCAAGGCACAGTGCGGAGACGATGACGATAACGGAAACGTGCTTGCTAATTTTCATAGAAGACCTTTCGCAACCGAGCAGTCCGGGCATCTCGTCTGCTCGGCAGATGTGTACGCATGGCATCACTGCTATGAAGACCTCTTAGTTCGGTATGAAGCGTGGCAACTGTGGAACGATCTGCAACAAGAAACCAGTCAGACGAGCATCAGCACTGCCAAGGCTCTCGTTCGCAGTGATCGGGGTAATGAGGCGAACAATACCTCCATCGGTGCGATTCAGGTGAATCGCGTCCGAAACTAGATAAAACTTGGCCCAGTATTCACTCGAGATGCTGCGCCCATGAGATTGATACCAGTAATACATCAGTTGCCGCTCTGGGCCCTTTTGGATAATCGCTCGATTAATATTGAGGGCTCCGCCCTGGGGCAACACGATCTGCCTGGGAAGGATTTCGGCGAAGTCCCAGCCAGACCCGGGTAAACAGTGCCGTGGACTGTGGGCCGTGTTTCCTGCTCTTTGCGACGCGAAATAACCGATAAAGAAGTCTATGTAGGGAGATGGCTTTTCCGAGTTAACGTAACTGCGAGAAAGAAAATCTCCCTGCCCAAGGACGTCAAGGACATGCTGATCGATGGGATATGTCTTGCCGATCCAAGGGCCAATGCGCAGGGAAAAATCAGCGACAGGCTCAGCACCAGATGCAGGCTCCTTGATGCGGGTTCGGGCCTGAAGGAGCAAGGCTGTCGCGAGAATTGGAATGAACACCAATAGGAATCGAACTAGCGACAGACGCTTCATTGGCCGACCCTCAGTTGTAATTTTGGCCATACGGCCACGAGTACCTTGTGAAATCCAAAGAGCATTAGCAGGGAAATCATGAAAATCACCCAGCCAGAGAATTCGTGAAAGAAGCCAAGGGCTCGCCCGGGATCCCAGTATTGAACTAACATTCCTGTTCCGAAGATACGAAAAGCATTGGCAGCCACAGCGATAGGGATGGAAGCTAGCGCAAGCACGACACGTCGGCTAACGCTGGTGTCCATGAGCGCGCCATAGATAATCGCCATCGTTCCCAGGCTCATCAGCGAGCGGATTCCGCTGCATGCTTCCGCAACCTCGAGAGGCATAAGCGGGAGATTTATCACATTGCCTTCCCGTAGTACGGGCACGTTGCAGAGAGGAAGCAGTCCACTTGCCAGTTTCGAAGCTAGCAGCTGAAGAGGGAAGGTCAGCTGATTGAAAATAATCTGTGGTAAGGGAATCATCAAAACCAGGAATGCCCAAGGAAATAGCAGGGCCTTGAACAGCTTCCACCCCCCTGCGTAAACCACTAAACCAGCAATCGCAATTAGCAGCGAGAAACGAGCAAGGAAGAGTTCGGCTCCAAGATCACCTAGAACCAAGATGATTAGTCCCACGATCAGGATGGGCAACCCTCCCCAAGAAGGCGAAAGGGGAACCGATCGCAGCTTCCCCCGGTCTCGCCACACCAGAAACGCCGAGAACAGCGGAACAAAAAGCCCGTGGGAAAAATTCGGATCACTCCACCATTGGGCTGCTAACCTGGCCAACACCCCTGCATAAAGGAACGCCAGGGAAGCTATCAGTGCGGCGCTCTGCCACCAATTCGAAACGTTGAAGTGCGAGTTGACTGCATTAATTTCCGTTTCTTCTGTGCGTGAAGGAGCGAGTGTGTTTAATGAGTTGCTCATGATTGAGCTGCCAGCCGAAACATACCCCGACCGCCTAGTCGGGCGCAAACTCCTCTGAATAAGAGCAATTTCATGTCCACTGCTTCATCGTGTGTAACATGACAGAAATGCTGAATTGATACACTGAGGTGAGGGAAATTTCGGTTACAACCGAGGGAAAAAGTTTTCCACTCTGAAAAGGAAGCAGAAAGAAGATTTGCGGATACTGCGGTTGCGCATCAACCAGTTCGCCAGCGGAAGATAAGCTTCACAGAAGTAATGACTTGCACATTGTTGAACCGCCGCAATTAGAGAAGGGCCAGTAGATCTTCCACGAACCGGACGTGGTTTTTTCCACCTATGCCAGCTCCTCTTCTTTTTTGTGCGTGTCCCTGCGTAGGTTATTCAAGCTTAGTCACTTACAGTTTAATTCGCAATGCTCAACCTATGGCACTTGCCGTGCATTGTCTGAAAGAGGTGATTTCTGAAAAGGAAGAGATTTTCCAGTTGGCTTCTATCGGGGACATGGCCGAGATATCGATTCCACTGCAGGCATCGACTGATGTACGCCCTGGAGAAGCCGGTGAGTTTTTGTCGGGCGCGAGTCCGATCATCAAGGGGCTGGAGCGAGCCGCCAAGGATGTTGCGAACTCCAGCATGCCGGTTCTGATCTCAGGCGAGCCGGGTACAGGTAAACGCGGGTTGGGGCTCCAGCTTCATCGGTTTTCACGCACAAGCGCTGCACGGCTGGCTGAGGTGGAGTGCAGAGAACTGCGCCCGGACCACTTCTTGGAGGAAATCCAAGACCAATTTGCGCCGCAACACGTATCGACCGTTCTCCTGCATGAGGTCTCGGATCTCGATTCCTCGACTCAGGCGAAATTGTGCGAAATTATCTCTTATCTGCTACGTCGGCCGGATAATGGAGGTTTCGCTCCCCGAATGGTGTTTACAACCCATCGAAACCTCGAACACGAAGTCAAGCTGGGACGTTTTCGCGAGGATTTTTACTATCTTATCGGTGGTATAACACTGCGTGTTCCTCCTCTCCGTCACCGCAAGGAAGACATTGCCATTCTGATCGATCTCTTTCTCTCCAAGTACGCAACACTACTTCATCGACCGAAGCCGTTCTTGTCTGAAGCGGCAATGAAATCCCTGGGTGAGTATTCCTGGCCCGGGAATGTGCGCGAATTGGAAGATGCGGCTAGAACGATCGCAGCAATCGGCGACGAGAAGATTGCGCTTTCGGCGTTGCGTTCCACGCAGCGGGCAGTACGGCGCCAAAATGGAAAAGTACGCGACGTATCACTTAAGGAAGCTTCGCGTGCCGCGTCCAGAGCGGCGGAGCGGGACCTGATATTGCGAGTGCTAGGACGGACACAATGGAATCGAAAGCGCGCAGCCGAGGAGCTCAAGATTAGCTATAAGGCGCTGCTGTACAAATTGAAAGAAATTGGAGTGACAGATCCAAATTCTTTGCCGGAAGGGGAACCGCGTTGAAGCAGAAACGAATGATGTCGGGAATTCTACTATTTTTCTTACTCGCGCTCAGTGGAGCGATTGCACAGGATGCCACCAAAGTGGCGACGGGGCCGAAGCAGCAGCCAGTGGCCGCCAATGATGAGTCCTACGTGATTGGGCCGGAAGACGTACTCAACGTGAATGTGTGGAAGGAAACCGAGATGTCCGGCTCCGTGCCCGTGCGGCCGGACGGAAAGATCTCGCTTCCATTGCTGAATGATGTGCAAGCGGCGGGACTCACCCCGATGCAGCTTAGCAATCAGCTCACTGAGAAATTAAAGCAGTACATTACTGATCCGCACGTAACCGTAACTGTCACTTCGATCAATAGCAAGCGGGTGTATGTATTGGGAGAGGTGGGCCATCCTGGTGCTGTAACCATGTTGCCCGATATGACGGTATTGCAAGCGTTGACCACAGCTGGCGGGCCCACGCCGTATGCGAAGACCTCAAAGATTTATGTCCTGCGTACGGAGAACGGCACACAGAACAAATTGCTGTTCAACTACAAGCAAGTCATCAAGGGCCAGGATACAAAAGGAAACCTCACACTGAAGTCGGGCGACACGGTCGTCGTTCCGTAGGAGTAGGGATGTCCAACTTTCGAGCTCCACTATTCATTGGCTTTGTCTTAAGTGCCGCGGTCCTATGTCGGGCGCAAGGTACAACCGGAGCGAGCTTCGGGGCGGCCGGAGACTCTTCGAGTTCTGCACCGAGTGTCAATCAGAGTTCAGCAGGTAGCACGGATACGGTGCGCGCTGATAATCGAGCTCCTTCCGGCGTGCAGCCGTTGGGACTGGGAATCACAGGGAAAAAAGAGTTGAACATTGCTGTCAACGGCAGTGAATCCTGGGACTCGAATTCTGGAGTGACGCCGCAGAGCGGTACGGACTGGGAGCCGCTGACGACGTTCGGAGGAACGGTCTCCTTGCGACGCCAAGGTAACACCTCACTGACAAGCCTGAATTACAGCGGGCAGGGGATCGCGTACCCGAACCGCAACCCGGCATTTACGACCTACCAAGGACTCGGTTTCGCACAAAGTTTCCAACTGGGTCGCTGGCAGCTATTAGCCAGCGATGCTTTCAACTTCTCGCCGAATGCGGCCTTTGGCGGGTTCGGCACTGTTTTGTTGCCGCCGGTGAATGCGTCAGCGCAGCCTGTTCTTAACCCGCAATATGTACCTAACCAATCCATCTTCACGCCGTACGGAACCAGTCTCATGAACACCGTTGCCGGGCAAATTGAGTACGGTTTGAGCCGACGCTCTTCATGGACGGCCAGCGGGTCCTACGGCATCCTCGAATACACCAATTCCGGGTTTTACAACACTCACCAGATGACGGCGTCTACGGGCTACAACTACTCCTTTACTGCAAAGGACTCGATTTCCGTCAGCTACATCTACAACTTGTTTAATTACGACAACTTTAACAACAGCTTCTACAGCAATAGTGCGCAAATAAGCTACTCGCGGCGAGTCACCGGCAGGATAGCGCTGCAGCTTGGCGGAGGCCCGCAGTTTATCAGTACCAATGGCCTCGGAGTCTCCCAGCAGCGAACGCAGTTTGCTGGCAACGGTCTGCTTTCCTACAGTCGTGCGCGCACCAGCCTCTCGTTAACCTATTTCAGCGGAATGACCGGCGGGTCGAGTGTATTGCTAGGTTCTACAACCGACCAAGTGCAATTCACCACCAGCCGACAGCTTTCCCGCGAGTGGAGCACCGCGGTTTTCGCGGGGTATTCTCGTAATACCGGGCTGATTCAGCCGCAACAGAAAAGCTACGACAGCCTCTATTTGGGTACGAGTCTTAACCGTGCTCTCGGCAAGAGAGCTTCAGCAACCTTTAGCTACAGCTATCAACGGCAGATAGCAAGTTCTAATTGCGTTGGGGTCGTTTGCGGTGATCTATCGCGTAACTTCCTCACCCTAGGGATTAGCTATAGCTTCCGTCCGATCCGACTGGAGTAATAGAAGGCGGGAAAGAGGAGGGACAGAGTGGAGAACCGACAGCTATCGTGGGAAGAGTACTTGGCCATACTGCGACGGAGGATGTGGTGGATTCTCGTTCCCACGGTCTTAGGTCCGGTGATCGGATATGGAATTTCGTTGAGGTTGCCAACCCGGTACACGTCGCAAACCTTAGTCTTGGTGGAGCAGCAGAAGGTGCCGGACTCCTTTGTGAAACCAGTGGTTACCGAGATTCTCGATGAACGATTGGCGACGATGCAAGAACAGATTCTCAGTCGCAGCCGCTTGCAACCGATCATCGACCGATACGGTCTGTTTCAAGATAATCCGAAACTATCGATGGAAGACAAACTCGAGAGCATGCGAAGGCTGGTAAAGGTCACACCCGTGCACGGTGACTTCGGAGGAAATGGGGGCAGCCTGCCCGGATTTTATGTCAGCTACACCGCTCCCGATGCGCGATTAGCTCAACAGGTTTGCGGCGAGTTGACGTCGATGTTTATGGAGGAGAACCTCAAGATCCGCGAACAGCGATCCGAGGGAACGACGCAGTTTATTAGTAGCCAACTCGACGACGCCAAGCGAAAGCTGGATGAGCAAGACGCGAAGTTAGCGGCCTTCAAGGGCAAATACATTGGTCAGCAGCCAGGACAAGAACAGTCGAACATGAACATGCTGATCAGTCTTAACACTCAGCTTGAGGCTAATACCCAAGCTATGAACCAGCTTGAACAGAACAAAACATACCTTGAAGCAATGCTTGCTGAACAGGTTCAGGCGTGGCAAGGCATGCAATCCAATCCCGGAGCGGTAACCAGTCCGGCGACCATCGACCAGCAACTCGCGGCCGACGAAGCCAAGTTATCTGAGCTGCGTTCAAAATACACGGAGACTCACCCGGACGTCGTTCGGTTGAAACATGACATCGAGCAGCTGAAGAGCAAGCTAGATAGCCCGGCTACTGCGCCGTCTGTGGTAACGACGACAACAGAGAAAAAAGGCCTAGCCGAGCCGGCAGATGTCCAAAAGCTGCGGGCGCAGCTAAATGCCTTGTTGCAGGCGATTCGGGATAAGCAACGAGAACAGGCTCGCATTCAGGGACAAATCAGGGCTTATCAGGACCGCATTCAGATGAGTCCCGTTGTCGAAGAGCAGTACAAGGCAATCACCCGCGACCATGAGGCCGCTTTGGCTTTTTATAACGAGCTGCTCAACAAGCGCAATCAATCGGAGATGGCCACAGATCTCGAAAAGCGACAGCAAGGAGAACAGTTCCGAGTTTTAGATCCTCCCAATTTGCCAGAAAAACCGACTTTCCCGAAAAGGGATATGTTCGCGGAAGCTGGGCTAGCCGGCGGGCTGATACTAGGACTTTGCGTTGCTTTCATATTGGAATTTCTGGGAAAGGCCATTCGCAACGAGAAGGACGTTGCTTTTTACCTTCAGTTGCCGGTGCTCACTGCGATACCCGTTTTGCATGTCGGTGCTGACAACGCCAAAACGCCTTGGTTCCGGCGTAACAAACGAAGTGGTAAGTCGTTGCCACTGGGGGCTGCATAGGCATGTACAAAGCCTTCTTCGGCCTGAAAGCCAATCCGTTTAATGTCAATCCCGACCCGCGCTTCCTGTTCGTGACACAACATACGCGCGAGGCGCTGGCGTGCCTTGCCTATGGCATTCAAAGCAGAAAGGGTTTCATGTTGCTGACCGGTGAGGTTGGCACTGGCAAAACGACGATTTTGCACAAGTTGCTGGAATGGTTGCGAACGCAGCGCGTCAGCAGCGCTTTCATCTTCAACCCTCGGCTGGAGGTAATCGAGTTCTTCGACTTCATGTGTGCGGATTTTGGGATACCTTGTCGAACCAAAGACAAGAGCCAATTTCTATTAAAACTGAATCACTGGTTACTGGAGCGCTACCGAGCACGCGAGGCAGCCGTGCTGATCGTTGATGAAGCACAGAATCTCTCTTTCGAAATGCTGGAAGAAATTCGATTGCTCACCAACTTCGAAACTTCTACCGAGAAGTTGCTCCAAATCGTGCTTTCCGGCCAGCCGGAGTTGGAGAACAAACTGAAAGAACCCGAGTTGAGGCAACTACGCCAGCGAATCACGTTACGCTGTCGCACCCACGTTCTCACGGGGGATGAGACGTCTGCCTACATTGAGCAGCGGCTCAAGATTGCCGGTAGCGACGGAGCGCAGATCTTTTCTCCCGAGGCAGTGCAGACGATCGCAAAATACTCGCGCGGCATTCCGCGAGTGATCAACCTGCTTTGCGAGCACTCGCTGATCAATGCGTTCGTGGATCAGAAGAAGATCATACCGGCGGAGGTCGTTGAAGAAGTGGCGCGGGAATTCGAACTGAACGAAATCTCCCCTGTTGCGGGTCCGAGAGAGAAGAGAATGGGTGAAAACCTAGGACTTATGGAAGCAATTCGCATTCTCTCGACGTTGAGGGAGTCTTTGCAGAACGAAGAGAAGACGCTGGAACCATCAGGGGAGATTCTATGAGTCGTATACACGAAGCGCTGAAAAAAGCTGAGCAAGAGTTGCAATCAACCCCAAAGGTCGTGGCCAGTGTGATCACTGATGCAGTCCTCGCATCGGCATCCACTGCAGAGACGGTTGCTCCGATGCCGTTCCCGTCTCCAGCTGAACCAGACTCGACCGAGCCGACTCAATTCGAACTCACCCCGCAGGCCGCCGAGCGGTTTTTAGCTAGGGTTCGTCGAGTTGATTGGAAGCCGGACGAAACGAAGTTGCTTTTCTTGAATCCCACCAGCCAGTACGAGCCCGGCATGGAGGAGTTTCGTACTCTGCGTTCTCGTCTATATCAACTGCGAGAAAAAACTCCCTTGAAGACGCTCATGGTCGCAAGTGCTGTTCCGGGAGAAGGGAAGACCTTCGTATCTTCCAATCTGGCCCATGGCCTAGTACGGCAGCACGGCCGACGCGTCCTGCTCGTTGATTCCGACCTCCGCAAGCCGCAGATGCATGAGTGTCTTGGCGCGACGCCAATGCCGGGGTTGAGCGACTACCTGTCGGGAGCAGCGGATGAACTTGCCGTCTTGCAGCAGGGACCAATTCAGAACTTGTTCTTTATCGGAGCTGGGACTATCGCTTCGAACGCCTCGGAGTTGATTTCTAACGGTCGTCTCAAGCTCTTGTTGCAACGCGTGGCTCCGTTTTTTGACTGGATAGTCATCGACTCACCACCGGTGATTCCGGTCGCAGATGGGTTGGTGATCGCGCGTTGCGTCAACGGCGTCGTGCTCGTGGTGCGAGTCGGCACTACCTCCTTCGAGGCTGCTCTCAAAGCGCGGCAGGAACTGAAGGAAACGACCATTCTGGGAGTGGTGCTCAATCGAGGCGAGCATAAGACGGGCTACGGCTCCTCCTCGTACTACTCCTCCTACGGAAGACCGACGAACGGAAAAAGAGTAGAGTCATGATTCGGCTATTCCATGTCTATTATCCCGTGCGCATGTTGCTGCTGCTCGGCTGTGAGGCGCTCATTGTCTGCGCTTCGTTCTTGGTGACGGCGTTGGTGCGGTTGGGGCCTGATTCCTATCTCGTCCTAAACTATGAGAACGGTTTTTATAAGATTCTTGTTGCAACCGGAATCGCGATTCTGGCTTCTTATTATTCCGATCTGTACGCACCAGCCCAGTTTGACTCGCGTAGCGAAACCGTCTTCCGGCTTTTGGTAGTCCTAGGCATCCTCTGCTTCTTTCTGGCCGGCACTGCCCTGGTGGATCCCGATTTTATGATCCGCGGTGATGTATTCCTCGGCGGTGTCGTCGTCCTAACCATCGCGCTCGTACTCTGGCGTTTTGTCTTCAGCTGGATCATGCGGATTCCGCAATTGCGCGAACGAGTGTACGTAGTCGGCGGAGGTGAAAGAGCCGAGACCGTAGTGAACTCGCTTCGAAGTCGTCTCGATCTCGGAATGGACGTGATTGGCTGGGCTGGTGCATTAGGCAGCGGTGCCATCACGCGGGAATCACTCGGTCAGAATCTGCGATTAATGGCACAACATAGGCAGGTCGACAGGGTCATCGTGGCCCTTGCCGATCGCCGCGGTACCATGCCCATTCGGGAACTGCTAGACCTGAGACTAACAGGCGTCAAGATAGAAGAAGCAGGAGGGTTGCTGGAGAAGGCAACCGGGCGCATTGAACTAGATGGTCTTCACCCCAGCCAGTTGATTTATTCGGAGGGGTTCAAGCTCAACCCGGGGTTCCTATTGGCACGCCGCATTGTTTCGATTCTCATTGCCTCGACCACGCTTCTCATATGCCTACCGCTGATCCCGATACTCGCTGTGGCCGTGAAATTGAGTTCGCACGGTCCAATTTTCTTCCGACAGGAAAGGGTGGGACGCAGAGGCGAGACGTTCAAGGTTATCAAGTTTAGAACCATGCGGGTTGATGCGGAGGCGACAACTGGCGCCGTTTGGGCTGGCAAGAACGATCCGCGCGTTACTTCCGTCGGTCGTTTCATGCGCAAGACACGGCTCGATGAGATCCCACAATTGTGGAACGTTTTGAAGGGAGACATGGGTTTTGTGGGGCCACGTCCGGAGAGACCGGAATTTGTGCAGTGGTTGGAGGAGCAAATTCCGTATTACGCACTACGTCACATCATCCGCCCTGGACTGACCGGTTGGGCTCAGGTCAAATACCAGTATGGGGCTTCGCTGGAGGAAACGAAACGGAAGCTCGAATACGACCTTTACTACATTAAGCACATGTCCTTGTCTTTGGATCTCTACATCCTGTTCGAAACCATCAAGACGGTTCTCCTCCGGCGCGGTGCGCAATAGGAAACAGAGCACGTGATAGCGATCGGGTTTGCATACGCAAAGGCAACTCTTGAACGGGGCTGGCAATGAGGATTGCGTTTTGGATTTCGACGGCAATCATTGTTTACACCTACGTCGGATATCCGGTACTGATCTGGATGCTGGCCAGATTCCGACCGAAGCCTTGGATGAGGACGCCGATTGACCCCACTCTCAGCATCGTCATGGCGGTGCGAAATGGTGCGACGGTTTTGCCCCAGAGGCTGAACGACCTGCTTAACCTCGAGTATCTGAACCTGCGCGAAGTGATCATCGTTTCCGATGGTTCAACCGACGAGACCGCCTCAATCTTGTCAGAGGCGAAGCACCCCAGACTCAAGCCGGTCATGCTAAGCGAGCACAGCGGAAAAGCCGTGGCTCTGAATGCGGGTCTCGAGATTGCTGCCGGTGAAATCGTACTTTTTATCGACATCCGACCGCAGATCGCACCAGGCGCAATCAGCGAACTGGTAAGCAATTTCGTTGATCCCACCGTAGGGTGTGTCGCTGGCGAGTTGATTGTTCATACAGATGGGAATGATGCGTCGAGTGCCGCCGTCGGCGGACTCTACTGGCGTTACGAGCAGTGGATCCGAAATTCTGAGGCGCGCTTTGACTCTCCGGTTGGCGTCTATGGCGGATTTTACGCGGCGCGACGCGAGCTATTACGTCCCTTTCCGAAGGGAATCATTCTGGATGACATGTTTCAGCCACTGGCGATCGTGCGCCAGGGCTACCGCTCTGTAATTGACGCGCGAGCCCGGGTGTACGACGTGTGGCCGAAAACTATCCAGGGCGAATTCGAACGAAAGGTTCGCACTCTGGCGGGGAACTTCCAGTTGCTCGGCCAAGCACCCTGGATTCTTAGCCTGCGAAATCGGCTTCTGTGGCAGTTTCTGTCCCACAAGGTATTACGCCTTGTCGTCCCTTATCTTGCTTTATGCGCGCTTGTAAGCGCGGCGCTTCTTGCCAGATCGAGTCCTAGTTTTCTGTTATTCACGCTGTTTGTTGCAAGCTTGCTCGCCTTTGCGCTTGCCGCGCGGGTGTGCAATCTCGGGGGCATAAAGAGGCTCTCTGGTCCCCTGTTCGCTTTGCTGACGCTGAATGCGGCTGCAGTGGTGGGACTCTACAAGGTGCTATTTACGCGCGGTCCGCTGTGGAAGATTTGGCGAACTTCGGAAGCGGTGAAATGCGTCACGGAGCATGAGCGGCAAACGGCGGCGGCAGAGCTATGAGTCTAAGCGAAGGAAGCTACGTGCCGGTAGAGATCCATGTACGACTCCGCCATCCGGTCGAGCGTAAACCAACGTTCGAATGCGGCGAGAGCGGCCGTGGAATAGCGGAGGCGTTGATTCCTATCTTCAGCGATCGCAAGCATCGCGTCAGCCATTTTCGCGGGATTCGAGACGGGAACGATCAACCCAGAGTTAGCCAGCCGAACAACTTCCGCCATGCCACCAACGTCGGTGACAATCGCTGGCAGTCCAACCGACATCGCTTGCAGCAAGGACATGGGCACACCTTCCGATACAGAAGACATGATGAAGGTATCCGCCGCAGCGAGAAAAGGGGCTATATCGATTTGCTGTCCAGCAAAATGAACCTTACTCGAGATGCCAAGCTCCTGGGCGAGATTCCGCAACCTCGCCATGCAAGGTCCATCCCCAACCAGTTGGAGGTGGAGCGAATTGTTGCTCTGCAACGCATGCTGAAAAGCTTGAAGCAGAGTGGCATGATCCTTCACCGGAGCCAAACGTCCCACGTAGAGGAAAACCGTTGCGCCGTTCTGGCTTCGCCCCGCACTGGGCTGAGAGATCGCAGCCGTCCCGTTATAGATGCGCACAATACGCGTCCGGCGTGCCATGGGAGCGTTACGCAGGTTGTTGCAAGTAGCCTCGCAGATTCCAACAATGTGATCGCAGCACCGCGATGCAATCGCATATTTGGATTCCTGTGGGAGACTGTAGGGCGGTTCGACGAGGCTGTGGCGGGTGGATATAACCGATTGCGCCCCCGCCAGCCGAGCGGGCACGGCGGCATAGATCGTGGGTGTGGGATTATGGCAGTGAACAACATCAGGCTTGAATGTGTGCAAGGCACGAAGGAAGCGATACGCAATTTGAGGCAAGTGAGCCGGGCCAAGGACTTGGACGCGGAAGCCTTGCGACAACATCCGCTCCCCAAGCGCACCCAAGCGCAGATGCGCGAGGACAATCGCTTCATGACCGCGTTCTCGTTGCCACTGACACAGTTGCGCAACGATGGTCTCCGCGCCGCCCACCTCCATGCTGTCCACGATATGTACGATTCTCATTTTAGAAGGATGTCTGCAGGTGCTTGCGATTATTAATGTACAACATAAGGCGCATCGATCTGTGTGGCTGAGTGTGCGTTTCAGTTTATCGATTTGGTGAGGCAGAACATCGTTGCGCTCGGTTGCTTGGGCAATGTCGCGCACGATGTTGGAGTTTGTGGGAGGCTGCTTGAGGAAGTTCGGACCGGTTGGAGAGTTCATTCTCGCGATACTTGGCTCATTGCGCGCTGCGCTACATGAGTTATGGCACCCGCCCGCCAGTCAAATTCCTTTCCTGGACGGACTCAGAGCCATCGCGGTTATCTTAGTTATTAACGGACACTTGAACGCCGAATTCGCGGCTGTGCATGGCGCCAATTGGTATTCTCGCATTCCTTTCGTCGCAAATGGCTGGATTGGGGTTGACCTGTTCTTTGTACTGAGCGGATTTTTCATTGGTGGCCAACTTTGGAAGGAATTGCGAAGCCGCGGCACGATCTCCTTTCCCCGTTTTGTAATCCGTCGAGGTCTCCGGATTTGGCCACTCTACTTGTTCACTTTTGCCTGTGTTCTCATCTACTACGGTAGCGCGACGTCGGCCAAAGGCTATGGCTGGTCAGATTTAGCGTTCATCACCAACTATCACAACCGTGGCATCGTGCTTGGCAGTTGGTCACTGTGTACAGAGGAGCAGTTTTATATCCTGACTCCCTTGGCGCTTTTGTTTCTTTCGTCACGAGTTTCTTTGCGCCGATTTCGTAATGGACTCTGGGCATTATTGGCATTCGTCCCACTTATGCGCATAGTGCTGTGGGTTCGTGCGACGGGGCATTTCTTTGCGCACGATCCAAAAGCCTTTGAGCCAATCTACTATAACTTTCACACCCACTGCGACGGTCTGATCGTAGGACTCATTATCGCTCACATATGGGTTAGCGGAAATCGACCGCGCACCAATAGATTCACCTCTGTTCTGATAATCACAATCGCTTTGATCGCACTTGTGGGTCTGCATACCGTACAAAAAGAAGTCTTCTCCTTTACTGGTCTCGCTCTCGTCTTTGGTGCCTTAGTCTGGTACGGATTGAACTGTACGACCGTGATTTTCAATTCGCGCCTATTTTACTGGCTTTCAAGGCTTTCCTTCGGAATGTACCTGAATCACGAATACATGAAATCCTGGGTTGTGCACGCACTACTTCCCCGGACTCCTTGGATTACGCAAGGGAGTGTCGTCGCGGAGTGGATTGGTGTAGCAGTTCTTGCATTATGTTCCGCAAGCATTGCGCTGGTGACGTTCTGCGTTGTGGAATTTCCATTTCTTGAGTTCCGCAAGAAACTGATGGCCAGATCTTCGGTGAAAGCGCTGAGTGCCGTGGCGGCGGAAAGCTCGGCCTGAGTGCAGCCAGAGGAGGATAGTTGCAAGTTAGAGAGCAGTTTCGAAATGTCGGTTGATGATAGATGACGTTTAACAGATATTCCAATTTGGATGTTCCTAAACTACCGGGTCGAGTGCCTTCTCTCGATGGACTACGGGCAATCTCTATCGCGCTCGTCTTCTTAGGACACGGATCCATGAGCCACGGCACCTCGCCAACCTTGGCACCGCTACATCACCTTGGTAATTTTGGAGTGCGTTTCTTCTTCGTCATTTCCGGCTTCTTAATCACGACGCTGTTGCTAAAGGAATGGTCGAAGAACGGGAAAATCTCACTGAAAGGCTTCTATATCCGTCGAGCGCTCCGGATCTTCCCGGCCGCGTTTACTTTCATCGGAGTCATGGCTCTGTTGAGCGCGTTGAAAGTCATTGACTTAAAGCCGGGCGATCTCATCCATGCGGTAAGTTACACGATGAATTACAAACAGATCAGGTCGGTCTGGGTCGACCATCTGTGGTCTCTCTCGGTCGAAGAGCAGTTTTACCTCGTATGGCCAGGTATCTTAGTCGCGTTGGGTGCGCGAAGAGCATTTCGCGGCGCATGGATCGTGGTTATTGTTGCACCTCTCATGAGGGCCTGTATGTGGTACTGGTGGGGCGCAACGGACACGGCCATGACCAAGCATTTTCAGTCGGTCGCCGACGCCTTAGCGACGGGATGTTTGCTAGCCGGGTATTTCAATCGCCTAGGAGGTTCGTCTCTTTACCGGCAGCTGCAGCGTTCAAGTGCTAGCTTTCTCTCTATTGCTATAGGGCTGGTCTTCTTCGGTAATGCCTTGTACCTATTTCGGCCAGGTTATTTCTATGTGATCGGGCAAACAATGGCGAATATTGGCACCGTGTTCTGCATCGATTGGGCAATTCGGAATCATGAGTCATGGATTGGCGTAATGCTTAACTCGCGTTTCATGATTTTGATCGGAACGCTCAGTTACTCACTCTACCTTTGGCAAAATCCCTTCTTCCTAGCTGATGTTGATTATTGGGCGACCACACTTCCTCTTAACGTGCTATGCGCGATTGCTGCTGCTGCGATCTCCTACTATGTGATCGAGTCTCCATTTTTGAAGCTGAAGAGCCTAATGGAGGCGACACGGATACCTACATCCTCTGCACTCTTGGTTAAAAGCGTGTCAGATTAGAAATTCGCAAAATAATGTAGACCAAGACCAGCAGTGCAATGGTCGTGATGCTGCTGATCCGCAGCAGTTGGTTCCGTGATAATCTCTTTTCAATCATGCCGGAATTGGCTGCTAATCGGAATACAATCTCTGACAATCCGCCAAAAACGAATAAGGTCATTACGTAAGCTCGCGAAAGGAACCAGCCAGCTACTAAGAACCCGGTCATGGTAAGAAGCATGATCCGGCCTAACCTGGCGATTTCAGCGGTACTCAGTTCATATCTTGATGTCTCTTTTGTGCCCGCCATGATTGGCGAAGCCTCGACAGATGTAACTGGTATCGAATCCGCATTAGCCGAAGCCGCCTTTCCCTGGAGAGACGGTTGCCATCTTGCGACCTGCCAGGAGTTCAGAAAGCAGGGCACAGTAAACAGCACCCAAAAGAAGAATCCCAAAATTCCCAGCTCCGCAGCACAGACCACAATGGTGTTGTGGGCGGTAATGTAATAGAACTCGGTAAAACGGTTGTACCCTACCCCAAAGATAGGATTCGTCTGAACTAACTGAAGGCCTTCGGCCCAGGCATCCATGCGACCGGCCCCTTGTTCAACCGAAATGTCTCTGCCTCCCGTCCAGCCAAGCGCTGTTGTCGCCAAAAAGGCCAAGCCGGCGAGAATGGATGAAGGTATCGTCCCGAGCCGCTTTCGTGCAGCCATCAACAGCACCGCAAGTAGCGCTATTACCCCTCCGCGCGAATGTGTCAGGAACATCCCGAAAATCAGCCCTGCTATTGGAACGTACACAAGAAGGATATTGCGGATTCTGTGTTTTCGGACCCAGAAGAGAAAGGTAAGTGGGATGAGGCATACCAGAAGCTGGGCAAAGTCATTCGGATCACCAATGAAGGTCTCGCCCCTCAAACGGTAAAACGTTTGCCCCGCGTCGTTTGATTGCGCAATCAGATATGGGCTGTGAAAGTTGTTTGCGCGCAGATCAGAGTAGCCGGCATAAATTACTACAAAGGAAACGACCAAGAGAACGAGTACTAGCATTTGCATGTCTCTCTTGGTTTTGAAGTTAAAGATGACCAGGAAAAACGGAATGGCTTGAGGTAAGAACAAATCGACCGCATTAATCGCCCCACCGAACCAATGATTTGCAATCAGGGAGAGGAACACGGCTGTGATGAGTCCCAGCAGGGCATAAGCCTGCGCAGGAGCCGACTGGAGAGTCTGAAGCAAACCGGGCAGGGAGATTAGAATCGCAAGGGTTCCGATGATAATCTCAACGTGCAGTTGAACCAGTGGACCAAAAACCTTCTCCGGTCCGAGGTAAGCGACCAATATGAACAAAAGGGTTATAAACTTTGCCATCTAGGGCTGCGCTGTCCCGTATAAGATAGCGTCAGTAGCGCTTCTCACACGATATCATGGACGTAATCGGAAGCTGGGCGGCTTGTGCGAAGCTGCGAGTTAGGGAATCCTCGATACTTAGGTTGGTATGTGTTGAAGGCGGGTTGGACGTGTTCACAAAGAGACGAGGCAAAGCCGAGGATTCTCCTGATTCCCAACGTGGCTTGGTGGATTATCGGGGAGATGGGCCGGCACATCATTGAAAGGTTTGGCCGCGAATACGATTTCTATTTCGTGCCAGAAAGTGTGCTAATCAGAAGAGGCGATCTTTTATGTTCCCTTTTGCGTGGGGTTGATATTGTTCATTGCCTCAATGAATCGAGCGTTCCAATGGTAGCCAAGTCCGGCGTCGTTCTTCCTCCCATCATAACTTGGATCCATCACATCACCCGCTGGTCTGAGGATCATCAATTGGCGGCCGACGTCAGCAAGGCGTTGATTACCTGTACTGAGGAGTGGAAGAGGGAAGTTGCAGGTTATGCCGTTCAAACGCGAGTTGAGGTCGTGAGGCACGGCGTTGACGCTGAGTTCTTCAGAGCCGTCCCTTGCGATCGTAGGTCTTGGGGTATTGAAAAAAACGCATTTGTCTTAGGCTTCCTCGGAACCAAGGGCAGTGATCGAGATCAAGGTAGAAAAGGGACCGATACCCTGCACGCGGTAATCAACAATTTGGCAACACACCTGCCGCGTTTGCACGTTTTGTTATGTGGACCTGGTTGGGATAGTGAGGTACAGGATCTTCGTGCACGCGGTGTTCGTGTCACCTCGACGGGACACCTACGGCGATCAGAGCTGCCATCGATATATGCCTTAATGGACGTTTATCTGATGACCTCTCGGATCGAAGGTGGGCCTTGTACCGTATTAGAAGCTATGGCGTGCGAAAGAGTGGTGGTGGCAACTAAAGTTGGGCTGGTGCCCTCTGTCGTCCAGAATGAGATCACTGGCTATTTCGCCGATCCTGGCGACGCGCAAGGACTGACAGCGGCCGTTTTAAAGGCAGCATGTTCAACGAACTGCATTGCCATGCAAAAAGCCGCGCGTCAGCGAGTCGTGAACATGAAATGGGGCACGATGTTGACGCCATTAGGAAATCTGTACGAGCAGATACTTGCGAGCTCGCCACGGGAAGGCATGCGACGAGAATTGCTTCCTTGTCCGGACAGACTCTCACCGATTGCCTCAGCTGCAGATGTGTTGATGGAAATCCGGGCAAAATGGCATCAGGGTCGCGGAACATTTCTGGATCGAGTGCGATCTTCCAGGGAGATCGCGAGCGGATACTCCTGGCGTGACCTTTTTAACGGTTACCGGATGATCAAAGGACAGAACCCGTGGGAAGCTTGAACGCACCAGAGAATCTTTTTCTTGTCGACACCACCAGTGCAGCAAACCGGCTGCCTTGCCACAGTGGAGAAGGCCAGGTAAGAAGCGATTTCAACAGCAGGTCGAATTCGTTGAAAACCATTTTGCCTTCTCTTGCAATGAGCGCCGCTGAGTAGAGTTGGGAACTTATGGCTCGTCGTCGCCAAATGGCGCGTTCAACGCCGGTCAGGCCACTCAACAGTGTTGAATCCAAAATCGCATAAAAGGTGTTGAGCATACGATCGGGATTACTGCTTAGGCTACCGCTTACGACTCGATAGCCGGTCACCGCTTTTGGCACCATTGCAAACGAACCTATGGGGAACAGTCGAACCCAAAGTTCCCAATCCTCGCAGGCTCGTATCGATTCGTTGAATCCTCCTAACTCGAGCAGGGCGTCTTTTTTGACCATAACTGTCGAAGGCGTAATTAGATTCATCGCCCTCAACTTGGGCCACAGCGACGCGGGAGGGGTCGGAGAGGATGCGGTCGAGGTTCCATTGGAATTTACGAAAAGGACGCCAGTATAGATAAGCACGACGTTGGGCTGAATAAGGCGCTTTTGCAGTGATATTTTTTCTGGCATCCACCAGTCGTCTGCATCCAGGAAGGCGACCCAGTCCGAGTTCGATTCTCGGATGCCGGTATTACGGGCGGCAGCTAAGCCCTTGTTCTTCTGGAACACATACTTAATTTTTGAGCCGTACCGTGATGCGACCTCACGAGTATTGTCACTAGAGCCGTCATCGACAACAAGGATCTCCTCAACAGGCTCCGTTTGTGCAAGAACACTGTCGACCGCGGCTGGTAAGAACTGCGCGGTGTTATAGCAGGGAATTACAACGCTAACCGATGTTTTTGTGGACATTTGGTGACGAAAATAGGCAACAGGCATATTACAATGCCGGTAGCAGAAAAATAACTCTGTTTGAGGCTGGCTCAGAGAAAGTTATTTAATTTCTGTTACTTAGGTACCTCGACTTGCACGATTTCCCCAGGCTCCAGCCGGCTTTTCGATGCTAATATCAGGATGCCGAAGGGTCTCTGCATCGCTTACGAGTCTATTTCTTCCAGTCAGTTAAGGGCATGCGGACTGTGGTTTGAATAATCAATGAGATGGGCGATCGTAACGCAGTATTGGCCGGTTCGTGAGCAACCTTACCGCGGCCATTCGGCTTATCAGACAATTCGGCGGCTGCGTGAAGCCGTGGACGTTGAGGCTTTCGCACCGCAAGCCAAGTATCCAAACTGGCTTCTGCCACGAAGCCGGCCATGGGCAAAAACGGATCTAAGCTTCCAACCGGAGGTCAAAACAACCTACTTTGACTATCCCGCGTTTCCTGTACTGAGCCGTTACATCAACGGCGACGTTTGCGCAATGAAGCTAGAACGACTGATCGGTCGTTATCGGCCGGATCTGATCTTGAACTATTGGGTCTATCCCGACGGATATTCCGCGGTCAAGGTGGGCAAGAGTTTGGGGATTCCAATCGTCACAACTGCCATCGGTACTGATCTGAATAGATCATTATCCGGCGTCGTTCGGCATATGACCGAATGGACACTACGTCATTCGGATCTTGTTGTAACGGTCAGCAATGGTCTTGCCGAGAGAGCAATTGCTCTGGGCGCTTCGAATTCGAAGGTAAAGGCAATCTTGAACGGCTGCGATACCGATATCTTTTGCCCAGTTGATAGAGCTCTGGTTCGGCAACAACTCGGGATAGAAGTGCGCGAGCAGTCGGTTCTCTACGTCGGGCGATTCGATCTTCTGAAGGGTCTCCGGGAATTGGTCCGAGCTTGTGCTCAACTGTCAGATAGCAGGCCCAATCTGCGCTTGACACTGGTTGGCGAAGGACCGGCAAAGGAAGCTCTTAACATTTTGGCCGTTGAACTCGGATTTAAGGAGAAGCTTCGGATCGTGCCACCTTGCGCATCTCGCAAGGTGGCCGAATGGATGAATGCCGCAGACGTTTTTGCATTGCCCAGTTACGCCGAAGGATGTCCGAACGTTGTGGTTGAGGCGTTGAATTGCGGAAAGCCCATCGTCGCGACGAATGTAGGAGGCATTCCAGAATTGGTTGACCACGCTCGTGCCATATTGGTCCCGCCTCGAGAAGTCGCTCCTCTTGCCAAAGCAATAGACCAGGCCCTTTCGACAGATTGGGACTATGAACTCATTGCACGGAGAAGCCGACGTTCGTGGAGTGATACGGCCCAGGAACTCTATCGTGCTTGTGCCGAGGTCATTCATCGTGAGCCGACCGAGATGCAGTCAGGAGTGATGATGCATGCATCTACCACGCCACGCTGAACTATGGCTGCCCGCTTATATTCGTGACCGCATTCAAAATAGATTTGCGCGCAAGAAAATCAGGCGGGTCTGGGTTGCCGTGATGGATCATTACGAGCCTTTCTGGAATCGGCCATCACTCGAGCAGGCGGCTGCGAGAGTGAAGCTTTGGTCGGACAAGTGGCCTGAAGTGGCACACGCGTGCGCCCGGGATTCGCATGGCAATCCGCCACAGCATACGTTCTTTTATCCAGAAGAGGATTACCGATTTGAGTTTATCGAAGCACTTGCGGAGATGAAGCGGTTGGGTGTTGCGGATGTGGAGATACATATCCACCATGATCGAGAAGGACGCGATGAGTTTATCCGGCGTATGAGTAGCTTTCGCGACCAGCTCTTCCGTGTGCATGGATTGCTACGGCAGGAGAAAGGTGTTACTCGCTTCGGCTTCATCCACGGAAATTGGGCACTGGATAACTCGCTTCCGAACGGATTGTGGTGCGGGCTTAATGACGAGATCAGTATTCTTCGCGATCTCGGTTGCTATGCCGATTTCACAATGCCTTCTGGTAATTCCTTCTCTCAGTCCCAAATTGTCAACTCTATTTACTGGTGTACAGACGACCCGCTGAAACCAAAGTCATACGACCGGGGTATTCCGGCACATCCCCGCGAGTGGGAGAATGGTGACTTACTGATCGTGGATGGCCCGCTCGGGTTGCGGTGGCGTGAACGGCTGGTGCCCAGACTGGAAACGGGCGAAGTAGCGGCATACGACTTGCCCACCGCCTATCGCGCGAGTCGTTGGTTCGATCTGTCTCCACAAATTGGTGGAGATAAGTTTATAAAACTCTATACCCACGGCGCGACGGAAGCGAATGCCGCTGCTCTGCTAAGTCGCGGATTAAGGGGCTTATACAGTTTTGTGCATGACGAGGCTGAGCGGCGAGAAGTAAGTGTTTATTTCGTTTCGGCATGGCAAATGTATTTGGCAATCCGCGCCGTTTGCCAAGGCTGTGATCCGATTGAAGCAGCTTTCGGTAGCGTGGCGCTTAAGACGAATGAATCGCAAAGGGTGCGAACATGATCATAGAATCATCCACCTCGGAGTCTATCACCGAATCCGCCAAAGGGTTGCGCTCGTACCGAGTGTTGCAGGTTCTTGATTGCTCGCTGCCCGTAGTGGCAGGTTATACGATTCGTAGCCGCGATATTGTCAACGCTCAACGTGCCATCGGTTTTCTCCCCACAATTGTAACCGGGCCCTTGCACGAGTTGCTCGATCCGACTTCGGAGCCTACCGAGATCGACGGGATCCGATATAACCGAACTCCGCTTCTCGGTATAGGCGGTACGCTGGTGAGGAAGAGGTTGCCCGTGCTGAGTCAAGTCAGCATGGTTCGGCTCCTTAGTCGACGGATTCTCGAAATCCTTGACAGAGAACAATTCGACGTTGTGCACGCTCACTCCCCTGTGCTTTGTGGGCTGGCGGCCCTTCAGGCTGCTCATCAACGCCGGTTGCCGTTTGTCTACGAAATTCGTGCATTCTGGGAGGATGCAGCCGTAGATCAAAAAAAGACCACGGAAAGATCGCTTCGATATCGAGCTACGCGTGCTCTTGAGCAGCGCGTTGTAACCAAGGCGGATGCGGTGGTTGGTATCGCGCAAAGTATGCTGACCGAACTAGAGTCGCGCGGATTGCCTAAACAGAAGCTGTTTCACATCCCCAATGGTGTAGACGTGGAGAAGTTTCAACCACGTCCACGTGACGAAGCTCTCGCCGCAAAACTGGGTATTGGTGACGAGCCAGTGCTCGGTTTTATTGGCACGCTCTTCCGTTTTGAAGGGGTTCGTTGGCTGATTGATGCTGCCGTCCAGCTGAAGAATCAGGGACACAACTTTAAGCTCGTCATCGTGGGTGAGGGAGAGGATGCGCCAGCCATCAGAGCCGCAGTCGCCGAAACCGATTGGGTTATTCTTACTGGCAGAGTTCCGGCAGACCAAGTTCGCAGTTACTATTCAGTCATCGATGTGCTGGTATATCCGAGGGTCAGTATTCGGCTGACTGAACTAGTCACTCCCTTGAAGCCACTTGAGGCTATGGCTCAGCAGAAAGCTGTTCTTGCAAGTAATGTGGGAGGGTTACGTGAGCTTGTCCAGCACGAATCGACGGGATTGCTTTTTAAGCCCGGCGACAAAGATGATTTCTGCCGACAGGCTGCTCGCTTGCTCGACCGTGAGTATCGTCAACAGTTAGCGGCAGCGGGCAGAGATAGCGCCGTTCGGAAGAAGAATTGGCTCACTATCGCGACGCAGTATCGGGCTGTGTACGAAGCTGCGTTTACGGCAGCGCGCGAACCGTAGCACGCAAAAGACGTATGGCATCCTTCGATGAATTCATTCTCAATGTCAGGCGAGCGGAGACACCTTTCTACGCCCGCTTGAAGCGGATCGGCAAAGGCGTTCTGGGCTTCCAGATCCGAGCACCTCGTTTCGCGCTATCGCTATTTCGCGCGCTTGCCGCGCTCGACAGCTTATCGTATGAGCTTCACGAGCGATTGGCCGTAGTACTTTACCGTTACCCCGTTACCCAAGCCTTTTGTAAGAAGATTGGCCCTGGGCTAGAGCTGGAGTTTATTCCTGGAATCAGTGGTGGGGTGGAGGTCTACCTTGGTTCCAATGTTCGATTATCGGGCAGAGTCGCGATTGCCGGAGCCAGAGTATTCGAGAAACCCACATTCAAGGTTGGTGACCGAGTCTTTATCGGTTCTGGATTTCTTTGCTCGGTAGCAAAAGAAGTCGTAATCGAGGATGACGTACTGATTTCGAGTGAGTGTGTCGTCTCTGACTACTCTGGCCATCCGACCGATCCGAAAGCGCGCATTGCTGGAGTTCAGGTCGATCCCTCGGAGGTCCGCCCAGTACGGATTTGTCGTAACGCGTGGGTCGGTAGGCGAGTAATAATCTTACCGGGAGTTACGATCGGAGAAGGTGCAATCATTGGCGCGGGCGCCGTTGTCACCAAGAGTGTTCCACCCCACCAGCTCTGTGTTGGTAATCCTGGCAGAATTGTCACACGTACCTTCGGAGAAGAAGTCTCGAACACACATCGGTAATTGAAGAACACGGGCATGACCGCTACGACTTCATCAGCACCTCCAACTAATACGCGCACTATCGCGCGAAACTCGTTTTGGTACGGTGCCGAGACGGGACTGCTCTTTGTCACAAGCCTCGTCACCTCGATCGCCATGGCCAGGGTCATCGGACCCGAAAAGTTGGGCTATTTCAATTATGTGATGTGGCTTGCAAATACGACTGGTCTGGTCGGCAGCCTTGGTGTTCCCACCACTACAAGTAAGTACATGGCTGAGTATCTCGGACGGGGAGATAAGGCAACAGCCCGCGCAATCTTTTCATTCACCATGAAACTGCAAGCGGGCATGGCGGCCCTCATAACGTTTGGTGCGCTCGCGGTCCTATATGCATTTGGCGATCCCGCCCATCGAACTGTTTCTGCCTTTCAGGTTGCTAGCGTGTTACCGGCGATGCTCACTCTCGTGCCTGCACAGGCTAATGCAGCGCGAGAGAACCTGAGGGCCAACACCATCGCGAGCCTTGCCGGGAACGCGGTCTTCACAATCTCAGTTATTCTAAGTCTGGTAGTTGGCTGGGGATTGCTGGGTATCTCGATCGGTATTCTGGTCTTTCGTTCAGTCGAACTAATCGTCCGAGTGATTCCGGTCAGGTCCTGGATCCGCAGCCTTCCGCAGGGCGTACTCCCGGTCGACCTCAAGAGTCGCATGTTCAGGTTTTCAGGCAATAACATCGTGCTGATGGTGTTAAACCTGATTGTGTGGGATCGCTCGGATGTTGTCATGCTGAAGTTCCTGAGCAAGGACATCGCCCAGATATCGTTCTTCGCTGTCGGATTTAATCTTGTCGAAAAGGCACTGATTGTTCCCCAGACCTTTGCGGCGAGCGTGAACGTCACAATTAACGCCCAATATGGTCGCGATCGCTCCCGCTTGAATTCACTGGTATCATCTGCCGCGCGATACCTTCTTCTGTTTTCTGCTCCGATACTGCTCGGACTGGCAGCGATCAGTTCTCCTGCCATTCGAGTGGCTTATGGCTGGCAATATATTCCCGCTATTCCAGTGCTAGCGATTGCGGCGCTGATGGCGGTCCCGAAGCCGCTGCTGTTGCCGGCACAGCAGATGCTCCAGGCAAATGAGCAGCAGAAGTTCTTGATAGTGTGGGGAATCGCCTGCGGCGTCTTGAACATCGGGCTCGACTGGTGGCTGATTCCCCACATGGGCGCGCTAGGAGCGGCCATAGGTAATGGAGGGGCGCAGTTGCTGGGCGTTCTTGGCCCCTGGTTCGAGGTCAAGCGCCGATTTGGAATTCACCTGGATTACGAACCGCTATTGAAAATATCGGCCGCGGCCGTCGTGATGGGAAGTTCGGTCATGCTACTGCATAGGGCTGTCAGCTCCGTTCTGACGCTGACTATCGGAATTCCACTGGGTGCCCTGGTATTTTTCTTTTGCCTTCGTTTTCTGAGAACTCTGCGCGAGGAGGACATCGTACGGTTGCTTCAGTTCAGAACCTTGGTTCCCGGCAGGGTGCAGGCTGGTTTCGTGAAAGGCTTGAGCCTGATTTCTGGTGTTCGAATTGCGGAAGTATAACGCTGCATCGGAGTTTCTAATGCGTTCCTTTGACGACGCCAAGCTTCAGTCGCTTATGCAGGAACATGGTGTCGCGTGTTCTCTGCTTCAGTTCCAGCAGATAGTCAATGTGATTTTCCATCGATTCGAGTCTGAAGTTTATGACTCAATGCATCGGTGCATGTGGCAGAGCCTTCCGCGGCAATTCGAGCTTCTGGCGAGCGATATTTTGCACAATGCCAGCCTGGCAGACGGCTTACATCTTCTTGATGTCGGTAGCGGAACTGGACTGAGCACGGAACTACTGCTCAGAACGCCGTTGGGCAACAAGATTGATCGGATTACTCTGCTAGACACTTCCAAGGAGATGCTGGAGCGCACAGAGAAACGATCGCGAAGATGGAAACGGAAATGTGAAATCCACTTGGGTCAAATCGATTCCATCCAGCAGCGTTTCGACATCATCCTTACTTGCTCGGTTCTGCACCACATTCCGGATTTGTCTAGTTTTATGCGTGAGGTGGTTCAACATCTGAATTCGGGAGGTGTTTTTCTCCACCTTCAAGATCCAAACGGCGACTATCTTGGTGGTCCGGACTTGAAAAAACGCATGGAAAGAGCGATGCCAAGCAATGGCAACATTTCTTTCATGACTAAGATACGGTGGAGAACCAACCGTCTCCTCGGAAGAAATAACTATCTGGCGAAAGTGAACGACAGCCTACTAAGGCAGGGCGTTATCATCAAACCCATGTCTGACGAAGCGATGTGGTGTTTTACTGATATTCACGACAGCGGTGGTTACGGTATTTCAGTGGAAGATATCAATCGGGACTTTCCCGATCTGAAGTTGCTGGCACATCGAAGCTACGCTTTTTTTGGCAGAATGGCGTCTGAGTTGACACCCACGTTGCGGAGGGATGAGGAACTTCTTACGAGACAACTCCACCTCGACGGGGCGAAGGTAGCGGCAGCATGGCAAAAAATCTAGCCGAATATCGGAGCAGCCCAGGAGCATTTCAGATGCGATGTCCGGCGTGTTCGTCCAACAATCTGCGCTCGGTTTATGAACGCGAGCTGAACGGCCGCAGATGGGAACTCAAAAAATGTGGCGACTGCTCCCAGCACTTTACAGCACCTTTTCCAACCAGCTCCGACATTGCAGGATTCTACGCTGGAGACTATCACGGGGAACTACGTTCCAATGGAGTATCAGAAGCCGCATTCGGGGAAAAATATTGCCGTTATGCCGATTGGGTCAGAAGGTTTGTTTCGAAGGGCGGACGCACATTGGATATAGGTTGTTCGACGGGATTGCTGGTGAAGTTCTTGCAGGATGCAGGTTATTGTGCCGAAGGCATTGAGATGAATGCGCAAAGCGTGGAGTGGGGAAAAAAGAACTACGGCGTTGCGCTCACCTGCGGCGGCCTCGATACTGCGCCCCTGCAGGGCTCTGCATACGATCTGGTGAGCCTGACGGACGTGCTGGAGCACACTCCGAACCCTCTGGCGAGCCTGCGGAAGGTGCGAACGCTCTTGAAAGAGGGCGGGCATGCCCTCATCACTTTTCCTGATATCGACTCTTTCGAATCCACTTATCTCTGGCATTTGAGCCGCTTGCTAAGACGCGGCTGGATCTGGTCGACTTGCCACATACCGCTTCACACTTGGGAATTCACGCCGTTGACTGCGCGAAACATGTTTGTGAAAGCTGGTTTCGATGTTGTCGGTTTTCGCCGTTCATCGGCGAGAGAAGTGGCCATGGATAATCGATTGCGGCTTCTTTCGATTCCGACAAAGATTGTGGATTTGTTGCCGGGCATGCTCGGGACACAAATGGAGTTCATGCTCGCGGCGAGGGGGCAGGTGTTTTCCACGCATTCAGACGCATGACTCTCTCGGCAACGCGAACGTATGCAACTGTAACTCAAGTTTGGGATGCAGCAGGACTTGCGAGAGCGCCGAACGTACTCTGATACATCGCCATCTCGGCGGCTTTCCCTTGCGCATCGCTTTAGATCTCCGCGGGATGTTCTTGAAGCAGTCTAGCTTGGGAATTTTGCTCAGCTTGCTGGGGCAGCCATATATGATCACGATGCTGAATACCAGCCAATTGCTGAATCACCACACTCGCTCCTGTTTTTGTCGCGCGATTCACGCCCGAGTGATTGTTGATTGCCCCGCGGTGAACGTGAACGGAGATGTGCAGAGTGCACACTCTAAGAAATCATCTTCGTGAACAAAGACTTGTCAATGGGGAACATGAATTGCCGACTTTCTTGAGTGTGCTGGATATATCACCGAATAAGTTGGGCGGCATTGAACTTTTCTCCGCAAAACTCGGGAGAAAACTGGCTAGTTTGAGCTGGCAGAGCGTCTTCTGTTTCTCGGGGCCACCCACGCCAGCTACTGCAGAATTGTTCAATGTTGCTGGAGTGCAGATGGAGGTACTTACCAGTCAGGCAGGCTTATCTCTTAAGAGTGCGACAGATTTGCGACGGCTTCTAAAGAAGCATAGTCCTCAAGTCTTTATGTACGCTTTTAACGGGATCCTCCGTCTCTACCCTTGGACTGCAAAACTCGCGGGCTGCAGGAAAATCATATACAACGACCATAGTTCCAGGCCGGAGGGTTATATTTCGAAGCCTTTTAGAGTCCCCAAGCAGTGGTTCGCAAAGGTTCTGACCGCGCCAGTAACGGAGGTTATCAGCGTCAGCGAGTATCCACGGCGCATGCTGCTTGCACAGGAAGTTTGTTCAGCTCCGAATCGGGTGATCTGGAACGGAGTTGACCTGACGCGAAGTTCGCGGGTGAGTCGTTCCGATTACCTGAGACGATTCGGTATCCCAACTGACCGGTTAATCGTCACGCAGGTCAGCTGGCTGGTTCCCGAGAAGGGTATCGATATTCTGTTACATGCGGCGAAGCTTGTGATCTCGAAAATAGAATCCGTTCACTTCGTGTTCGTGGGTGATGGAGCAGGTCGATCCGAATATGAACTTTTGGCCGCCTCTTTAGGAATAGCCTCGCATGTCAGTTTCACAGGAAGAATCAATGACCCATGTACGGAAGGAGTATATAGCTCTTCCGATATCGCTTGTCTGATCTCGAGATGGAATGAAGCGTTTGGGCTTACACTCATGGAGGCCATGTCGTTCGGAATCCCTGTAATCGCCTCGAACAGAGGCTCGATGCCGGATCTCGTTGAAGACGGCCAAAGCGGATACGTTGTAGAGCTGAAGCCAGAAGCTGTCGCGTTCCGCATTCTGCGGTTGATTGAAGACCGAGAGCTGCGAAAATCGATGGGAAGAGCAGCTAAGCGAAAAGCTCACGCCGGCTTCGATATTGACGGCATGGTCGAGCAATACGCTGAACTCATCACTCAAAACTGAATTGTGAAATAAAGAGGCCCCCGACCAATTGGCCAGGGGCCTTGTTTTACCTTAAAGAGTTGACGATTACTGCGCCGTGAATGCGAGAACGCCGGCAGTATCCGTGATGCTGGTTCCGCCCTTTGTTACGGTGACAGTCATAGCAGTTCCTGATGAAGTGATTGCCACGGTGTAACCGGAACTCGGATCCAGGCCGGTAACATACTGCTGCTTTACGGTTGTTGGTACGGAGTAGGTTGTCGTCGCGAACACATCCCCCATATTCTGCTTGAACATCACGGATGTGTTTCCCATGACAGCTCCGTCAAATGCAGTGCCAGCTGTTGATTGTACGAGTGTGGCCCCGGTCGTGCTGACGCCGAAATTCTCTGCTTCGAGCACGTTCAGGAAGCGGACCGACGTGGGCGTACCTCCATCAATCAAAATACGAGTTGCGGGGGCGTAGTCTTTGTCGGCTTGCGAAGAGAGAGGTGAGGCCTCAAACGGCTGGTTTGAAACGGCCGCACCTGCCGGCAACAAATTGTGCAGATAAGCCGTCGCCTTGCTTAGAGGGGTGTTCCAGGAGACATCTTTTCCGTTTATGCTAGGTGCCCCGGTTGCGATAAACCAGTTCTTTTTAAATGCCTGTTGTCCGGTGATACCTCGATCGTAAATCGCGAGATAGTCGGGCAGAGAGCCTCCTGAATCGCGCTTCAGCCAGAAAAATGTGCGCGAAGCGTGCTGCACATCTAGTTTCGGATTCGTGGGATAAGCAAAGTTGTACCCGCCGGTTTGGTCAAAATGTGCAAATACGTAAGCGGACATTTCATTGTGAGCGATCATGTTTAAACCCGAGCCCTGCCCATGGTTCGTCTGTCCGCCGCGCTTCCAGAGTGGATCGATATACCATAAGCCTGAGGGCGAAGTATTGGGACTATTCGAGTATGCTGCCATATTAGAATAGTCGGGCTGTTCTTCCGAGAGATTCCCACTCTGGTCGTTCTCTGCGTATCCGTCCACTCCTTTAGTGACGAAATCCCCGTTACGGTAAAGTGCAAACCTGCCGCAGGTTCCAAGTTCGTGGTCCTGAGTCGGATAGATGGAACACATTGCGGTAAATATCGTATCGCTCAGTCCCCAGCCGGTTCCGGTAATCAACTGGCCGGAGTTTAATGACCAAACATTGTTAGGCATCGAAGGACGTGGGTCGCCCGAGTTAAATGAAGAATAAACGTCTGAGGTCGCGGGTGCAGCGAAGAATCCGTCAACCACGATGTCTGCCTGAATGCTAGCGAATTGCGGGTACTTGAAAGCACTGGGCATGTACGAGAATAACCACCCCAATTGCTGATTGCGGTCACTTCGACCTGTGACTTGATCGTATCGTAGCAACTGGGCGAAGATCATCGAGACAAAACCGGCATTATCGTAGGTGGCATTAATTTCGTTGTATCCGAACAATGTTGGATAGGTAAAGCCAGTAGTGCTGTAACCAGCAGGAGTGGTCAGATGCATGGCGCCTTGTACCATCATGTCCCACCAAGCGGAGCTAGCAAATGACAATTGCGGCATGGCCGTACCACTTCCCACAAAATTGAGGGGATTGTCCAATCCGGCGGTATGCAGATAGATAAACGTGTCTCGAACCTTTGTTAGCGCTCCGAGATACATCGATCCTTCGTGGCTTAAACCACCTCGACCGTTACCGAAACAGCGAGCCGGCACCGTGGTATATGTAGATGCGCTGCACTGCGCGCTGGCTTGTAAGGAACTCCCGAAGGAATTGTTGTAAGCGCCGGTGGTGACCGAAGGATCGTCGAAATTCAACCAAGAGAGGTAGAGATACGCCCCCACAGCATACTTAAGATAGGCTTGAATGGAATTTGCTGATCCGTCCGGACAAACAGTAAAACGATCTCCCGAGCACGAGCTTTGTGTCGCATCGTCGCTCGGATCCATGGCTGCTCCCATCGACGCCAATTGGGTGAAATGCAGCGAGTAATAGTTATTGGCGGTGGTGCGGAGGTAACCATACGCATTCGTACTTAAAGGCTGATAACTGGAATCTGAAGCCAGCGCAGGGTTGTTGACCGAACCTACCGGCATGGGGTGACTACTGGAAATGCCATTCTGTGTCACAATCATCTGACCGGCCTTGCGCCATGCGGCCAAAATAGTTGCTTTGTCGGAAGAAGAGAACGAGTTGTAGATCCAGTCGTACGTTAGACCAATTCCGTCGGACCAGTCGCCACCCTGGTTGCCGTTCAAGATATTCGGATTACAAATCCCGGCGTTGCAGCTGGTCTTTAACAATTCGGTCATGTAGTACATATAAACGTCGTGCGCGCGGCATTGCCAACGACTGCGGTTACTGGCATTGGGATCAGCATTCGCCATCAGTGCGAATACCATAGCCGCTCGACCGGGCTCTGGCCCTCCCCATGCCACGGATTCATCTGATGTAACAAATGCAGCGCTGGGCTGGCCATTCCCGCCATCGCACGTATAACCTCCACCGCCGTTAGCTGTCGACCAGCCATTATCGAATTGCGGATAGAAATTATTCGCCATGGTTTGTAACGTGGTCCAAGCCTGATTGCTGGAAACCGCCTTGGCCTGCAACTTGGGGATATCTGCCTGCGTGAAATACAGACGAGGATGCGTCGTAACCGGAGTCGGAGGAGCGGTGACTGTAATTGTCGCCGTCCCCTTGGCGGTTCCATCCGCTAGGCTGGTGGCGGTTACGTGATAGGTTCCAGGAGTCGTGCTGTAAAGCGCGATTGTGCACGGAGCAGCCATAGCATCTGCACAAGGATTTGTGCCGACTAGAGTGCCTCCGTCCGTTGCCCAGCTCACGTTTTTGTTATCCACATTGCTGATCATCGCGCTGACCGTTTGATACGTTCCCGGCGCAACTGCAATCGATCCTGGAAACACACCAATCTCAGGGCTCGTCGCGCTTATCGGAGCGGGAACTGGTGATGGAGACGGCGTTGGACTTGGAGAAGGAGTTGGTGTTGGCGATGATGGAGTTGCTGAAGCGGTTGTTAGCTTAGGCGCTGAAGATCCGGTTGCGCCCACGCATGAGATAAACAATGACAAAACAATGCTTAGAATAAAACCCGTCAATATGATCCTCGACAGATGCTCAGTATCAGAAGATTGTGTCACCGATCGAGTACTTGAACCACCAGAAAACCGGAAAAACGAACGCGTACCAGAGATTGACATCAATTAACCCCGTTATTTTTTTTCCGACGAAAAGGCGCTTCAAGTGTAGGTAGGGATATAGGAAGCGAACAGGTACCACGTGGCCAGAGACTGTTGGTGAAAACGCTCCTGCACTAAAGTGTCAGAAAAAGTGAGAAGCCGATACCTTCCGTTCGAAATTTGTTGTGGAAAACCAAGAAAATAAACCAATAAAGACAACAGTCGAGTTGGCTTCTAGGAAGAATGCCTCAAGTCCGATGGCGCGTTTTCCTTACATCCAACCGCGTTCCTTGTAGTAGGTGATCTTGGCCGCTTCCTCGCAGAGGACCAGAAATGCAGGCCAGCGTCCGAGCACGGAAGAGCTTCTTTTTAGGACATCTGGAACAGGACGAACCTTCAAGCGAACATTGGCCCGTCGAAAAACGCGCAGGGCGCGATATACATGGTAGTCACTCGTCAACAGCACGGGAGTCCCACCGAGTTGCTCCAAGATAGGTTTCAGAAACAGAGCATTTTCCCGTGTGCTATTCGAATGATCTTCAGTGATAATCACTGATGGCGGAATACCTTGACCTATTAGGAAGTCGCGCATGGCAAGAGCCACAGGGTGCTGCCGACCTCCTCCGCCGGAGACAAGCAGGTGCTGTACCCACCCCTCTCTATAGACTCGCACCGCATACTCACAGCGCACGTAGGTGTCGTAAGGGATGATGCCGTCCTGGGCGCCGGAGGCGCCAAGGACGATGAGAGTGTCCCCACGAAAGTCTTCCCAGGGGCCGACTAAAGAGCGCGCCCACCAGCGATCAATTGGTGTGAATGTGACGAGAACAATGAACAGACCGATTAGCGCGAGAATCCATCGTAGAAAGCTAAGTAATTTCAGGACCACTAAAATCTCGCGCTTTTGGTTCGCGGCGCGACTCGCAGAAGTACATTGTTTCTCCACTGTTTCGGGCATACTCTTTTCATCATAACTGTGTTTTCGAACTCGTGATGGATCAAAAGACTTCGACTGCGACCCCGAATTCGCCAGGTCTCCTAGCCCTGCTAAAGGCTGACTTCAGAGCCAAGGCGGAGTGGGTCTATGGCTCGAGTTCTGGGCGGAATATCTTAAAAGCAATTGTTGCCGATGGGAGTTTTGCGATGGTCTGCTATCGCTGCATGCAGGCATCGCAGAAACTCCATCTTCCTCCTTTAGCAATGTTCTTCAACAAGCTGAATGTAATTTTTGGAAATTGCGTGATCGGAAGAGGCGCGAATTTCGGACCCGGATTTGTTCTGATTCACAGCTTGGGTGTGGTGATCAACGGCGCGGTGCGAGGAGGGGAGAATGTGCGACTCGAGCATCAAGTTACGATTGGAGCGGAGAGGAATGAGTCTCCCACCTTGCGCGACGATTTGTTTGTCGGTGCCGGCGCGAAGATTTTGGGAGCCGTAACAGTCGGGAGTCATGTGCGCATCGGCGCAAACGCCGTTGTAGTGACGGATCTGCCGGACGGCGTGACAGCGGTGGGTATACCCGCGAAGGTAGTACGAACTCGAGCCACAGAACAAACCAGCTAGGCTATGAGCTTTCCTTCTGGTTATTTATCATTGCAGTTCAATACAGGGTAGAACGAAGCTCGAAACAAAAACTGTGACGTGGCATTCTCGTTTCAGTCACCTGATTGTTCACACGTGTGAGTGTCTTTAGCAGATTGATCTCAAGAAAAGATTCCTGAAGTTGCGGAGCGGTTTTGGTCGAGAGAAGGCGAGGTCACGCCTCCGCGTAACGAAACGGCGCCCGGAGTTGTAAACTCCGGGCGTGGTCGTTTCCTGTAGCTACTGAACCGTAATAGTGATGGATGCCGTCGTTCTTCCGAAGGCATTGGTCGCCGTCAGGGTGTAGGTCGTGGTAGCGGTGGGAGCGACAACGGCGCTGCTGCCGCGCGCCGTGCCGAGTTGCGGGCTGATGTAGGAATACGAGGCGCCTGTCACCGCCCAGTACAAGGTCACCGGCGTTCCAGCTGGTACCGTCATCGCTGAGGCAGTCAGGCTACCAATGACGGGAGCCGCGCCGGAAGGGATGTTGCTTGCGCTGTACTGAGTTCCCATCTGCACCACCTCGAACGCCGAGGCAGGGATAATTCCCAGGTTGTGCAGGTCGGAGTCATCCCAGCGGCTGTCAGGCACGCCGCTGAAAAACATGGCGCTCCCGTTGTCGGCGACCAGCAATCCGTACTTCTTCATGGCATTCAAGATCACCTGATTGGGTGCGGAGAAGCTGGAAATATCGTAGGACGATTTCAGCCTGAGACGCGTTCCCATGGGGATCGGCGAGCTGGCGTTGGTTGAAGCCCAGTGCGTCGCCGGCAACACGAAAGCCGGCTTCGTCGAGGGCACCGTAACCCGAAGCGCGTGCTTGATGGCACCGGCTGTGACCTCGTCATAGCGCACCAGGCCGGGGAAGATGGGCAGCCCGGCCGCATCGGCTGAAGTCCAGGTGTAGGGGCGGTTCTCGCCGTTCTGCAAATCCCAGACAGCGGAAACGTCAGCGCTCCAAACACCGTTGCTCACTGATGCTCCACCCAAGTCATATTCCCAACAGCTGCTCTTGTCCAAAACAATGACGTGTTGATCCCCAGGGTTCGGATAACCCTCGATGGGAGCGTTGGCGGGGATCGGCATCGGCGGCAGATCGCTTTCTCCCGGGTAGGTGTTGATGATTACCAGGCTTTTCGGCTGGGTGGAGTCCACCACAATGTAGGGGATGCCAATGGGTGCGCCGTTCCAAGTGCCCGAGCCAAAATCCGCATGAAGTCCTGCGGTCGCGCCAATCGCGCTGATCACGGCAGCCGAGTTCGAATCCACGGGTGCCGCCGAAATATCCTGGTTCCAGCCGTTGCTGGTGGGAAAGGGAACAAATCCGTTGAGACTGGCACCTTGGCCGAGGCTAATCCCGCTGCATGGATCGCTCGCGGTCGCATTCGGCGCCGAGTAGGTGTAGGCCTGGTTCGTCCATGCAGCCCCGATCAGCGATCCCAGGGTGACGTATAGAATGCGTCCGTCCTGGGGGATGTTGCCGACGGTCGCTGTCGTATTCGAGCCTTGGTTGGCGCTGTAAATATCGGTCGCGCCCGCGCTCGAACCCACGCTCAACGAGTACTGGGAGACTCCCGTGCCATTGTTCCAGCTGAAGTTGACCGAGGTGCCGTTCAGACTCGAGCCGGGAGTCGGAGCGGTGATCACCGCCGGCACCGGGGTCGGAGGCGTCTGCCCATAGGCGGTATAGGTGTACTGCTTGCTCAGCCATTTGCCGCGGCTGGTTTCTGATGATAGTTGCACATATACCGTGCTGCCGTTCGCCGGAAGCGTGGTAACAGTCGCCGAGCGTGCGCTGGTCGTGACCGCGAAATAGTTCGACGCTCCCGCCGAGGATCCTACCAGCAGACGATACTGAGCAATATTCGTGCCCGCGCTCCAAGAAAAAGTCTCAGTGCTCGCGACGAGCGTGGTGCCCGGAGTTGGGGAAGTGATAGACGCTGCCGTGGTCGCGGCATGCGCGAATAATGTTCTCACGAATAAAAGAGAGAACAACAACAGCGAGGTGGCGAGAACGGTCTTCCCGCCTGCTTTCCGATTGCAGCTCATCATTTCTCCCGATATGGCAAAAGTGAAGCTAGACGGGCGTGGCGTAAGGGTAGGTTAATCGCCGGCGTGATCGCGATGGGATCGGGTGTTGGTCTTACTTCCTGAAAACCTTGTTGCCTTAGACAGTGAAGATATCCGTCACCGTGGGCAGTTCTCGCAAAAAGGGGTTTCCGTTGTCAGACCATCAGAGCATGGTGAAGTGCACAGGGTTTTAGATCCTTGGAGCGCCCACAGCCGATCCAAACGCTTGAATCCCCGACTCCCTGACTAAAGTACTCGCCCGGATTCCTGCTGAGTCATCGTTCTATTTCCTTAAAGCTTTGCCGTGAGGATTCCCCTGGTTCAGGGACTGCCGCAATCTTGTGATGTCTCCACTGGCAGCATTAGGGTGTTCGGAAAGCACTTCATTCCACCATCGCGCCTCGCCAGCAGAGGACACAGTAGATGAAGAACGTCCTTGGTCAGCAATCCGCCGCATGCAATCTGGTTGCTGATCATTGTAATTGGCTTTCTTTCACTATCAGTGGTGTTGGTCTTTGTGGAGGCGCAGGCAGCTATACATCGCCACAGGCACTGAAGCAGAAATTACACGCACGGTGAAACTTTCAGTACTGGAATCATCAGCGTGTGGGTTTTGCTCGCGACCGGGCTAAGTAGCCAGAAACAGTGCATTAGAACCAGTTAGTAACAGGTGTGCACAAGAGTTGGTAACCAGAATGCAAATGGCACGGCAGTTAACGCACTCTATTATTAACACGCCGTTATCAATTAACGGCGGATTTGTAAGCAAAACAGATTGTGTTTCGCCAGACACTGTAGCTGTCTGTTTACGAATCAGTTTCTTTTTGGGTCTTTGAAGGCTCGTAGCGAAAGCCCTGCTCACTTCGTCGAATTTCTTAGGGTTTCTGCAGAAGAGATGAGAAAGCAGGAGAGATGAGAAAGAAAGAACGGTTTCCTCGTGTTTCCTTCGCTGCAACGTGGTTGCAGATCCTTCTAATTGGTTTTCTTTCAGTATCAGTCGTGTCGTCGTTAGCGGAGGCGCAGTCACCCTCGAATGTATCGCCACAGGCGCTGAGCGGACAACTGCTCCATGAGTTGCATGTATGGCAAAGCGCGTCTGATACAGCAGGCCCCTTCGCGTTGCAGGCGTTGCAGAATGTGGCCGCGCAGAGGCAAGCCAAACTCGCAGCATTGATGGAGAGCGATCCCGGATCGGTAATCGCCTCCGCGCTTCCCGACAATGTGCGCAACGCATTTCCCTCGGCATTGCAGAACCTTGTGGAGCAGCATGTGCGCCTGAAAGGGAAGATGCAAGTCGCCGTCGAAGACGGCCGCAACTACTCGCGTATGCATTACGGACTGCTGGTAGCAGGCAAGCGCCTCACCTTGCATTTTGCCGATCAGGCTCCTAACAATCTGCTGACCGGCATGGCCGTGCAAGTTGAGGGCGTGCAGGTGGGCGAAGCTCTGGCGACCTCGGGCAGCATGACGACAACAACGACCACAAGTAGCACCAGCGCAAGCACATCGATTCTGCCAAACACGTTCGGTGCACAGAACACCGCTGTGATTCTGGTGAATTTTCAGGATGAAAGCATACAGCCGTTCACCGCGAGCTACGCGTCGGGAGTGATCTTCAGCGATGCCTACAGCGCAAGCGGCTACTATTTGGAAAACTCCTTCCAACAGACCTGGCTTACCGGAAACGTGTTTGGCTGGTACACCATTCCAGTTTCGTACACGACATGCGATGTCAGTTCCATTGCCACCTATGCCCAACAGGCGGCCACCGCGGCAGGGGTCAATCTCAGCGGATTTCAGAGATTTTTGTACATATTTCCTAATAATGCCTGCACCTGGTGGGGATACAGCTACATCGGAGGCACGCCTAGCCAGTCTTGGATACGCGACTACAGCAACTCGACTTCCGGGCTGCAGGTAATGAATGTGTCGCACGAGTTGGGACACGGCTTCGGACTTTATCATTCGCATGCCCTGAACTGCGGCAGCACTACGTACGCTGCGACCAGTTGCAGTTCCGTTGAATATGGCGACACGCTCGACTTCATGGGCAACGCCAATTACGTCCAGGGCGGTGACTTCAATGGTTTTCAGAAAGAGCGACTGGGCTGGCTCAACTATGGGACGCAACCTCCCATCCAGACAGTAACTTCCAGCGGGACCTATACGCTTGCCCCCTACGAATCGCAGGACTCCGGCGTAAAGGCATTGAAGATTCTTCAGTCTGGCAGTACGAATAGCTATTACTACGTCGAATTACGGCAAGCGCAAGGTTATGACAACTTCCTCAGCAGCGGCTACACCGAGGTGCTGAACGGCGTAGTCGTGCACCAGGGAGTTGCCGGAAGCGCCAACAGCAGCGAGTTACTGAATATGCTGCCGAGCGTTACCAACTGGACTTCGCCGGCACTGGATGTTGCCAATAGCTATACCGATTCCACTGCCGGCATCAGCTTGACGCCGACCGCGGTTAGCAGCACAGGAGCGTCCGTACAAGTTACGTTGAGCAACACGCCGACCTGCACCCCTGCCAATCCGTCGCTTTCGGTAGTCAGTCCATCGAGTTCGGTTGCGCCCGGCAGCCCCGCTAATTTCACTGTCACGGTGACCGATAACGACAGCTCGGCCTGCGGTTCGTCGTCGTTCATTCTTGGTTCGACGGTTCCTTCGGGCTGGAGTTCGGCTTACAGCTCCAGTTCGCTTACTCTCGCTCCAGGCACAAGCACACCAGTGACGCTCGCGGTATCATCGCCGAGTACCGCCACCGATGGAACCTACACTGTGACTGCGAGCGCGACCAATGCATCGGCGACAACGTTCGCGACTTCAGCCTCAGGTAGCGAAACCATCTATTCAGCACCGGCTCCGAGCACAGCGTCGTCAGTGAACGTCTCCATTAGCACGGACGGCACCATCTATTTCCCAGGCCAGACGATTGCAATCAGCGTTGCCGTTATGAAAGGCACCACACCTGTAGCAGGCGCCAGTGTCACGGGGACCATCACCAAGTCCAACGGCTCGGTCGTAAGTCTGAGCAGTACCACAGGCTCGAACGGAGTCGCAAAACTGAGCTACAAGCTGAAGAAGCAAGACCCGGCCGGCACCTGGAACGCGGTGGGGGCAAGCAACAACGCCAGCGCAAGCACCACCTTCACGGTACAGTAGTTTGTACATGAACGAAAAGGGAGCGCCACCTTCGACGCTCCCTTCAGCTGTTGAAGCGGATCCGACTCTTACTGCGGCAGGCACATTGTAGAAGTCACGGCGACTCAAGCGAAAAAGCCGCTCCTAATGCAGTCTGTTAATCAGATCACAGCTTCGTAACAGTCTGCTCATGAAGCGGCTTTGAACAAAACACATCTGCTTAGAGTTCAGATCTGCAATTTTCGCTTTAGGGCGCCCGCAAGCCCGACGATGCCTGTCCCGAGTAGAATTAAGCTCGATGGTTCTGGAACTACCGGCCCCCCGCCGCCGAGCCCCGAAAGCGGCGCAATATCATCTAGGTTGGAGTTGAGGAACTTATTAGTGCGGAAATCTGTTCCCGCACCGATCAGGTCAGACGAGGAGTAATCTACGAACTCAAGGAAGCCATTGTTGGATGCGACAAACAAATGCCCGCTCCCGTCAACTGCTGCCTGATCGAATTGCATCCCCGCAACATTCAGCGTCGAGACGATCGTTCCTGTCGTGGGATTATACTGCTCAATTTCGGTTCCGCTGTTGAAGATGATGTTTCCGGTGAAGGGATCATACGTGAGACCATGAGCAGCAACATTGTGAAGAAGCGGCGTCACTATGGCAGTGTGGGTTGCATCATTGATCGCTATGGTTCCAAAGTCGCCACTGGTCGATCCATCGCCAGCCGTTCCGTAATACCAAGTGTTATTTTGTGGATCATAGATGATGCCACGCAAATCCACCAGTGCACCTGTGGCATTGTGAACGGAATACGCAACACCGTTAGAGCTGAGTTTTCCTCCTGAAAGCGTGACTGCGGACAGAGGCGTCGAGCCACAGCCCCCGTTGCAGACGTTGTAAACCAGCGCGTTGCTGGCGCTTGAAGACAACGCCATATGGTACGAATCGCTCCCTGGGGCTACTGTTCGCACGATCGTCCCGCCTGTTGTCACCTCGCTTAGGTTATTGCCTTGACCAGCGACCAGGAGATTACCGGCAGGGTCAAACAGAATTCCATCGGCCCCATTGGTGTGGGCAAGCCCGGTATTGCTTGTTAAGTTAAGTGATGTTCCGTTGAAGTCGAACGCAACGCTCCAAACGTTCGTTCCACCGGCAAATGTTGTGTAATACAGGGTGCCAGCCGTATCTGCATGTGCAGGTTGCACCAGCAAAATGGTGGCAGCAAAAGCGAGCAGCAATACGCACACGTGCGCCTTCATACTTCCTCACCTCACATCAAATTTTTTTGAGATCCCCAGAGGTATTCCGTTCCGATGCGAGTGGCGTTACAGTGACAGATAGACAGATATTCCTATCGCCACCCGAGTAAACGGATTCTGGTGGTTCTTCTGCACGTGAAACGCCACAAGCGACACTCGAGAATTCAGCTACTTGCCTCGCCGGAGCTTGTTAAATGTGCAAGAAAGTGCGGAGTTTGAGTACTTGCGTTTTCCCACTCGCCCCGACTGCGCAAGCCTTTTCTGCTGGCCCTTGGCATGTCACTGCAAGGTAGCGGATGGGAATTGAACCAAACACATTTGAGCTTTGATTGCGAAGACGGTAACAAACTTTGTCATGAAGCAACTGAATGTTCGCATATTGATTTTCCGACGCCTTCGTTGGCTGGTCTATGAGTCTGTTGTGTTCTGGAGCAAATTGGCAGGAATTGAAGGACTGCCAGACGCGATCGTATTGGAAATGGGCCAGAGTTCCGCAGCCGAGCGCCGGGTGCCTGGAGCGAACAACGAGGGGTTCGGCTAAAGTTCACTCAACGGAGCAAGCCCGTGCAGAACGCCAAGGTGCAGAGTTTCAACTGACGACTGCGCGACGAATGCTTGAGTGCCAACTGGTCTGTCACGCTCAAGGACGCGCGACAGAAGATCGAGAGCTGGCGACACGATTACAAACAGCAACGTCCGTACACTTCGTTGGACTACTTGGCCGCCGGCAGCATTCGCGCAGAGACGAGAGACGCAAGCATTAAGAAGGCTGCTACAGGGACCTAGAGCAGGGGGCTCAGACACCGTCCCTGCTCTAGACCTCATCCCCCGCTGAAATAGGAATTAACCGAGAACTCTCAATCCGATTGGTGCAGCGGATGGGAGTGGGAGCACTTCATACAGGATGCTTCGAAACGTGACTGCCTTGGAGGTGTCGAACGAGATAAGCTCTTTCAGCCAGAAGTCGGAGGATCAAGCGGCGTAAAGCCGTGCTGGCGCGAGTCGAGCGCCGGTACGAGCGAGGAGCACAGCAGGGCATTGCTGCTGCGCTCCTGGGTTCGCGTTTAGTGTTTCCAGCGACGACGCAAGGCAACGCCCCAGACCGCAGAGGTGAGCAGCAGAAGGCTGGACGGTTCAGGCACCGACGCTATCGGATCAATCTCCCCGTAATAGTCCAACCCGTAGGAGACGCCTGCACGCTGGGCTACGTCGAACTGCAGTAGGTTTGTGCCAGTGACTAGATCCGTCTGGTCAAACTGGATCTGATAGGCTCCCCGGCAACCAATCGCGAAATCGGAGCAGGTGTTGTAGTGGTTGTTGGTAGTGCTGGCTTCCGCAACCAACAGATGGCCGTTCAGCCAGACCGAAGTAGAATCGTCGGCCATGACTTCGATCCACCCGGAAGTGGGAGTTCCGGTAACCGTGAACCGATCAAAGAAACTGACTACAGTGCCATTGGCGACCTGAACATAGCCGGCGTCAGTCGGGTTGCCGCTATCTACGTATGACACCCATGAAGAGGTCCCGAGTGCCTTCGCCCACGCCGGATTCCCGCTGATGGCAACAGTGGCACCCATGGAGTTGGTCTGGCCAGGATCGGCCGCCGAGCCCGTACTGGCAACGATGATGTTGTCGGCAAATGCCGCCGTGGTGAAGAACAGTCCGATAGTTCCTACGAGAGCCAATGCCAGGGTTCGTTTCACGTCAGCACCTTCCACGTTGAACCGAATATGCCAAGTTCTACGCACAACTCCAGAGTTGATGCCGAATCGCAAGACAGTGTTGTTTCGCGATGCGAACTCAACTTATGATCGACCGTCTGCCGAGATTACGAGAGTAACCACAGCTGCTCCTCGCTACACTGCCTTGCATTCGCTTTCAAGCTCTGACAGTTACCGTCGATAGTTACTGACGATCTCGGTCCGCTGTTGCTTGGCAACGTGAGTAGTGCATTTATGGCGCCACTCGGCAAAGGCGCTCCTTCTTGTGTTTACAGCCCGTGCAGATTCGACGGTGAAAATAGTTGCAAACTCGTCGGGAAAATCTTTTCCTTATAGACGATGTTTCTTATCCAGTAAGTAACCAAGAATTGTGGTTACTTTAGGTCAACCGAACCATGCACTTCGAGGCGCGACTTGATTACTAACTCAACTATGCTAACAGGTTAGCCCATTACCGAGGCGGTATTAGCAAGGCTGCTAGAGTTTACTTCTTTGATAAGAAGCGAGTTCGGAAGAAGCCTTCCTTCAAAGTGCAACACATTGCATGCCTTCATCGGAACGGTTGGGCACCAAAGCAAAAATTGGTCGAGACTTGCCCCTGTTTTTGAGCAACTTACCCAGCTCGCGCAAGATCCCGCCTATGGCCGCGTAATTGCCTCTTCTACCACGACCACGGGTATGTAAGGAGCAGCATGATTAGCAAGCTAGATCTCAAACGACGGCTGGTTGGTGTGGGAGTTGCTTTTTTTCTCTCTCTTACCGCGAGCCTTTCCGCTTCCACTATCACCTATTCAACCCCAAGCGGCAGCTCGACCTCCGCTGGACCGGTGAGCGCAGATGCGACCTTCACCGTCAGCGCGGGCCAGTTGCAGATTACACTGCAAGATTTGCTCGCTAATCCGAAGGATGCTGGGCAACTGCTTAGTGACCTACAGTTCACGCTCAATCTCGGCCTCACCGGTACCCCCGGATTTACCAGCTCCGCGCAGCAGGTTACTGTCAACACGAATGGAAGCTTCACGCTCGCAAGCACCGCCGCTAGTACCGGCTGGGGTTTTGGCAGCACGGGCGCGAAGTCATATATCCTGTGTGTGATCTGTTCTTCCGCCAGCTTCTACGATCCAGTCACTGCAAATCCGTCCGAGACCATCATCGGTCCTCCCGGCGGAGCCACCTATTCCAATGCAAATGGATCGATTGACGGCAACGGTCCTCACAATCCATTCTTGAACCAGACGGCGACTTTCACGATCACCGACTCTGCGATCAACAGCGATACGAGGATTACCAGTGCTACGTTCTCGTTTAGTACCACTCCCGGTGTTGATGTCCCCGGTGTTCCGACTACACCAGTGCCAGAACCGGCCACCTTCCAGTTGATCGGCGCGGGTTTAGGCGCTGTCGGGGTAATGAGAAATATGTACCGGAAGCTGCGCGGCTGATACAGCCTTTCCGTTATTCCAAGCGAAGCCGCCTCCGGGCGGCTTTTTTCTTTCCATCCGTGTTCTGCATGTGAGAGGCGTTCTACGGCACCATCCTGTTATCGAGAATTAGAGCTGGTCCGATGCGAAGGACCGAACTCGTTCGAAGGAGTCAGCAAAAATCAGTACAGTGTAATCGTGCTGGATTGGGATCTGAAATTCGTTGCTGAGATTGTTGCAGAGGCGAAAATCCCTGGCATCCCCATTAAGTTGCGTGTCGCTCCCTGCCGCAGGCACTGCGTGGAGGCGAACCTTATGCTGACATCTATCCTGCAAAACCAGTGAACAGACAGGAGCTGTGCCAAGTGCTGCTCGCTGTGGCGAGGGTGAACCGGCCGGCATCGCCCGAGCGGTCGATCGCAAAAGGTTCAGCGGCAGCTTAAAGAGAACTACCGTTCCACGAGCGATGCTTAACGAACTCACGGTTTCGTTGGATAAGCTTCTGACAATCGGACCACAACCCGAGATTGCTTAGGGTGAGGTCTGCTTTGATTTGTCTCATTCTTCTGCCAGAGTTGGATGATGGCGGAGCAACTCTCAATCTGCCGCACTGCATCGGACCTATTCAACAAAAGCTCTTTCGAGCGAGGTATTTGAATGAGTGCCCGCAGCGAAAATGTTTCCAACATCGGTACGCGCGAAGTTGGTCGCGGCAATACCGCCGATGCTGGTTACAACCGTTGCGCCCTGCGCGCCAGTGATGTCGCCATTGAGAGAGCCACTAAAATTAGCTGATGTGGCGGCTGTCGTCGCGAAGGCTGCGTTGGCGGCATTCGTTGCATTGGCCACGACCCCTGTCACTTTGCTGCCGTCCAGGTAAGCGATCCAGTTCGGGTTGACGTAGGAACCGGTTGTGTAAACACCATTGCTCACCGTTCCGGCATTACCGGAGATCTCAATGTTGTAGGTGCCGGTGCTGACCATCGAAGGCGTTATGCCTCCGGGGGCAACCGAGAGGGTGGTCGCTCCTCCAGCGCAACTGAACCGCCACCCGCCAATCCGCTGCCCGCGGCCACGGTCAAGGAATTATGTTGTAATTGGCTGTTGGTAATAGATCCCGAATCGATGTTATTCGCGAGGACCCACGACGCGGTGTTGTCTCCATTGTCCTTGCAGATGTAAATCTGCTGCGAAGAGCTGAGCAGGACTACGCGATTGGCATTCGATGGAACGCAATCAGTTGAAACCAAAGTGCTCACCGCGAGGATGGGAGTCTTCGCATCCGCTTTTGTCGCCTCCGAAGCCTGCAGTGCTGCTTCAGCAGTTGTAGCTCGGCTGACTTCAGAGCTGAGGCTCGTGCTAACACTGCCGATCGTACTGTTCAAAGCGGCTTCCGCGCTTTGCGCACGAGTGGCTTCGGTATTGACGGAAGCATCGGTGTAACTCTTAGCTGAGCTTAATGTGCTGGCTTCAGCGGTCGTGGCGCGGGTCACTTCGGCATGGAGATTCGTGGTCAGTGTCTGCTCGGCACCGGTTGCGCGAGTGACCTCGTTGTTGAGATTCGTCGTCAGTGTGGCCTCGGCTGCTTCGGCGCGTTGAATCTCAGCATTGAGAGCCGCGGCGGCAGTTGCTGAGTTGGTCGTCAGTGCCGCGATCTGCTGCTGCAGGGAGGTCTCGTCGTTCACCGATACCCAGGTCAGGGATTGATCTTGATTCTGGTGGCAGACAAAGACCTGCTGTCCGGCGGGCTGGGTCGGGTTCAGCACGACCGTGTTCGCGGTCGCACAGGTGCCATTGGCCTGTGCGGCCTGGTCGACTTTCACCGGAGCGATGATGTCGGCCTTGGTGGCTTCGGCGGTCATGGCGCGAGTCGTTTCTGCACTGACACTCTGCGTCAGTGTGGATTCGGCATTCTGCGCACGGTTCGATTCCGTCACCACGTTGGCGGCGACGGTTGTCTCTGCAGCCTGGGCACGTGATGCTTCGGCAGCGATGTTGGTAGTCAGTGTCGTTTCGGCGCCCTGAGCACGAGTGGCTTCGGTGTTGACGGAAGCGTCGGTGTAGCTCTTTGCTGTGGCCAAATTCGCCGACTCAGCGGTGGTCGCGCGGGTCACTTCGGCATGGAGATTCGTGGTCAGTGTCTGCTCGGCACCGGTTGCGCGAGTGACCTCGTTGTTGAGATTCGTCGTCAATGTGGCCTCGGCTGCTTCGGCGCGCTGAATCTCAGCATTGAGAGCGGCGGCGGCGGTTGCTGAGTTGGTCGCCAGTGCCGCGATCTGCTGCTGCAGGGAGGTCTCGTCGTTGACCGATATCCAGGTCAGGGATTGATCTTGATTCTGGTGGCAGACAAAGACCTGCTGTCCGGCGGGCTGGGTCGGGTTCAGCACGACCGTGTTCGCGGTCGCACAGGTGCCATTGGCCTGTGCGGCCTGGTCGACTTTCACCGGAGCGATGATGTCGGCCTTGGTGGCTTCGGCGGTCATGGCGCGAGTCGTTTCTGCACTGACACTCTGCGTCAGTGTGGATTCGGCATTCTGCGCACGGTTCGATTCCGTCACCACGTTGGCGGCGACGGTTGTCTCTGCAGCCTGGGCACGTGATGCTTCGGCAGCGATGTTAGTAGTCAGGCTTGTTTCGGCACTGGTTGCACGAGTGACCTCATTGCTCAAGTTGGTAGTTAGAGCTTGTTGTCTCCGGCGATGCGAGCCGCAGTTTCGGCGCTAAGCGCGCTTTGTTGCGTTCCACTATTGCTCTGCAGCGTGTTCACCTGTGCTTGCAACGCAGCCTCGTCATTAAGTGATCCCCAAATTTTTGTGCTGCCATTGTCCTGGCAAACGAACACCTGCTGGCCAGCAGCCTGCGACGGGTTCAGCCGGATGGCATTCACCGATGTACAAGCCGTTCCGGCGGTTACGGTCATGTCGACCTGTATGGGAGCGTTAATATCGGCCTTCGTTGCCAGCCCGTTGGTGAAGCCCGTTTGCAAACCAGCCTCGGCTGTGGTCGCTCGGGCGACTTCACTCGTGAGGCTCGAAGTAACGGAACCGATACCATTACTCAAGCTCGATTCGGCTGCCTGGGCGCGGTTCGTCTCGGCGCTCACGGAAATGTCGGTATAGCTCTTTGCTGTGGCCAAATTCGCCGACTCTGCGGTCGTCGCGCGGGTCACTTCGGCATTGAGATTCGTGGTCAGTGTCTGCTCGGCACCGGTTGCGCGAGTGACCTCCTTGTTGAGATTGGTCGTCAATGTGGCCTCGGCTGCTTCGGCGCGCTGAATCTCAGCATTGAGAGCCGCGGCGGCGGTTGCTGAGTTGGTCGTCAGTGCCGCGATCTGCTGCTGCAGGGAAGTCTCGTCGTTCACCGATATCCAGGTCAGGGATTGATCTTGATTCTGGTGGCAGACAAAGACCTGCTGTCCGGCGGGCTGGGTAGGGTTCAGCACGACCGCGTTCGCGGTCGCACAGGCGCCATTGGCCTGTGCGGTCTGGTCGACTTTCACCGGAGCGGTGATGTCGGCCTTGGTGGCGAGGGCGGAGCTGGTCAATCCACCGAGGTTCAAGAGAGCTCCTGGGGCTGTGGTTGCGCCGGTGCCGCCAGACGTGATCGGAACCACACCGGAAAGACTCGTTGCGGATGGTGCCCCGCAACTCGCAACATTGCCCGTGTTCGTAATGCCACCGGCGAATTGCCCCATTGGACACTGCCCAGGCAACGGGTTGCTCAGGCCAGTGGCTAAAGTTGCGGTGGCAGCGTTCCCGCTGATATTGATGTTTGCAGTACCGGGACCAATCTGGCTGGGAGCAATGGTTCCGACAATCTGTGATGCCGCTTGACTGAAAACAATGTTCAGCTCGGGATCATGGCTGTAGGTTGAGTCTTCCTTCGAGCTGAAGGTTGCGGAGATTGAAGATCCACTGGAGGGCCGAATCACGATACCGTTGTTGTAGACAGTGCCGGAAAGCCAGTCTTTCACCGCAGCTGTGATGTCGACTTCAATATACTGGTACTTCGAACTTGTGCTGGGGACGGAAATACCTGTTTGGAGGACCTGGACCACGGAGCTCGGCTGCGCGCTATAAGTGAGCGTGGATTCCGACCAGTTCTGCGAAGTGCCGCCGACCTCAATGACATCAAAACTTCCACTTGCAGTCACCGCGGTGAGATACAGTTTTACGGTGGCCTTCGAGACCAGATCCTTTGTCAGGCCACTTGGAAGACGACTGAGATCAAACCGGATATAACTGCAACTGCCTAGGTTGCAGATGTTGCTGCCCGAGGCAGTGCCTGTTTGTACGACTAGTGAAGCGTTGCCGCCGAAATTGCTTCCGGCACTGGCGGATGTAATGTAGGCATCGTCTTTGACTGGAGCCTGAGCAAATGCTCGGGTGACTGCAATTAAAAACAGAATGACGACAGCGATTGAATACACTTTGCCCGTACGCTTCATCAGCGACCCTCCAGCTGCCGTGATTCAGGATTAAATCGAGCTTCGGCGAACAGATTGCCGCGCTCTGCCGGGAGCGTCGCCTAGAAGGATTACTCGCAGGGCGAATAGCTCCTCAGCTCGCCAATTTTGGTTCCGGGAGAGTTAGCTTAGCCTCAATTGCATGTCACACTGGAAGCTGGGGGGCTTCCGGTGGCAATGATGAAGCGCGCTGGAAAAAAATTGGCAACTTGGCATAAAGCATGTCCAGTGCCACACTCTTCTCGTATGTTGCCACTTGCGCTTGCTCACACGACGAGTTTCGCTCAATCCCTACTGTTTTGCTTGATTACGCGCACTTTTCAGGACAAGCCGGATGCTTTCGGAGTACCGCAGCTCAAGGTTAAGACAGAACTGCAACCGTCGCCCTATTCCGGAAAAACCTGTGTCTGATCCGTGACACTCGAACGCGACCGTTTGTCACTGCCAAAGTACATTCCCTACCGTGCCGCGAAAAAAAAGTACTGGTTACACCCGCCTCATAGCCTTTCGTAAGTTGCTGGGGACGAATGACGACTTTAAGCTGCAAGGCGACTCGCGCACATACGATCGAGTGCAATCATGATTTCCGCGTAGTTGCTGCCGCAATCGCAGGCAGCAAGACAATTCGGATCGACGACATCCTCTCCCACGGTTCAGGCCTGCCGAACGAACAACTTCGTAACGAAACTGAGCGAGCAACTTTCCTCCATCCAGAAGCGGGACACAGACGTCTGGGTTTTTACCTTACTGAGCGGGACGCTGATCGGTCTCGGAATGTTAGTTGTGTTGTTCCCGGCGGCTTTTCTGACAGAGGGGAACTTTCATTTCGAGTTGCAGGTAAGCAAAAACGTCTTCTTCGGCTTGCTTGCATTGATAATCGTAATAAATACGTATCTGGCCGCGAGGCGCTTCGAGTTGAGGAACACACGCCAACAGTTAATCTCGCAAACCATCCAGAGTGAGCTGACACGTCTCCAGTCTTTTACTGATCCGCTAACCGAGGTATATAACCGCCGTTCGCTCGAGGAAATGGCGGGCCGGTACATCAGTCAGGCACGGCGTTTCAACACGCGTCTACTGTTTATGCTCATGGATCTGGATCGATTCAAGCAGATCAACACACTGTTCGGCCATCTTACGGGAGACTTGGTTCTAGCTGAGTTCGCAGCCTTGATGAAAGGAGCCGTTCGCGGCAGTGATGCGATCGTTCGCTATGGGGGAGATGAGTTTTTGCTGATCTTGCCCGGAACGGGACTCGAGGGTGCGCGGGCAGTGGAAGAGCGCATAAACTCTGCAATTGAAGGATGGAATTGTTCAGGAGTCTTGCGCGACTCTAAGTTCTCCTTCAGTATCGGCATCGCACAATGGCAAGATGGCATGACCCTGGACGAGGTCCTCGATGAAGCTGATAAGGCAATGTACGCCAGAAAGAATGTAAGCCGATAGGCCGCATTGAAGGTCGCTCAAGACCACTCGCCACCTTCCAATCAAGAGCTTAAAGTTCGAACTAACGGCCAAAGTCTGAAGCTTTGTGTGTGGCGGATCCACCCTCCGGAGGAATCAAAACTGTAAAAGACGCCTAAGGTCCGAATTGCGACCCGCTGCAATAGGCGTTAGTATCGCAGGGATGTCGGGCCACACACGCGAGGTGGTTGTATGGAAACCAACGCGCTTTGGGCTCTGGCGGCACTCGCGACTTTCTTCATTCTTTTTTTCTCCTTAGAGATTTACGTACCGCTCTGGCAATTCATTAGACTATCCATTTTCGGAAATCTCGGCCGTTTCTTGCTCTTTCTGGTTATGGGGGTCCTGGCCACTTGCGGTGCCTATTGGGCACTTCGGGGCTACTCCCCAATTGAAACAGCACCCCAATCCGCAGTGCCACAGACCAAAGCAGTGGCACAGAAGGCACCTAAGCTTCCACACAAAAGAACAGTTCGGGTACCTCCCGCAAAGCCTTCCCAGGATCCGAAGAACTAGCAAATAACCAAAACGGACATACTGCAGACCTCATCGCGCTCACACCCCGCACTCCGAACCAATTTCACATCGGTAGGCAACTGGGAAGCCTTCCGGGGCCAAAAGATGCACGCGAGAGTGTATCTCTATTGACTACCCGTGTTCTGAGTGAACATTGCCGGAACTGTCGCATTGTTTCAGAGAGGCGGCGCCATCGGCTGTGTAGTGACGCAGTCATAGCATCTTTCTCAGCAGGTCTGCGATCCTTGTGACCACAATTTCATCTGTTTCGGGGAGTCGCCTGCGATGATAACGACCATTTCCTTCGTATTCGGTGTTGCCCTTATCTGTGTTCCATCCAACCAATTCGTCTTCGTACAGTTTGTCTTTGGCGAGCTTCGCCAACCACTTGTCGAGTGCAGCGCACCCGAGATACCCGGTTAATGCAAGGCACGTCCACAGAAATGGAACATGCAAAGCCAGTCCAGCGGCAACGATCAAGAATGCAGACCTGAAAGGCATTCGAAAGCACTCCTTCTGTTCAGGATCACCAAAGTGGACTAGGGTCATCGGGCGAGCTGTCTATAGCAATGCAAAACAAAAAACATCCGGACCAGTCTCGCCGTACAGCTGATTAAAACCCGACATCCGATTGCAACCGGCCCCATGCAGGTTCGCAAGAGCGGCTGAAACGACGAAGCTTCGAGCCGTCGCCGCACTCAACCGTTCGGATGACGTGTTCCTGGGCTTGTCCAGACCATCTTCGATTGCAACCTATCGCGTTTCTGTCGGAAAGTTTTCTGCTCCAGGCAGCGCCATTGCTTCAGATCCAGTCAATAAACAAAGTTGCAAGTTACTTGCCGAGAATAATGAACCGGCCGTTTTCTCTTTATTTCAGATAGCATTTAGCATGATTTAGAGTAGGGTTGAACTCTCTGCAATCATAATCTTAGCTGGTTCTAGGCAGGCATCTCGGCAAACACTCGCCGCTCGTGACTCGGGACGGCACTGTATCCAAAAGAGTACAAAGCAACCTTACCGCCGCGTTCATTAGCTTACATGGCTGGAGCACAGCCAATCCTAGACACTGGATTTCGGGACCACCGGCTAATGTATTTAAATGGCATGCCACTTGCTTGTACCCAGTTGGAAATCCTGCCTTTTCCGATGTAGAGGGAGGCTTGCCCTTTGAAACGTCTTCTAGTTTTCCTGTTCTTGATCGCAAGTTTGCCACTATGCGCACGCGTCAAGTACCCGAAACAGCCGCACAAATATCCAGTCCCTGCCCAGGCTAGAGCTGCGCAACAGCGTGCGAAAGCAACCAGAAAGGCGCAAAGGCACATGCTCAAGGATGCACGGCAGCACAGACAAACGATCAGCTGACAAGAGTTACGTTCTGGCGTTTGCCAATCGGGCGCGGGAGATTTTTGTACAAAATAGCTAGGTGCAATAGGTGGTTATCGGAAATTTGGTTGCGCAACAGTTTGCAACCGGGGGAAATAGGTTGCCATTCTATCGCGGTTTGAAGTGAACGAGCGCTAACGACGAGTATTGCCACTTGATCTGTGTTTTGGAGAATCACAGTGGCGGAAAGGACGAACCGTGATCCGCGACCGCCGTGCCATGCCGCGTTATGCCTGTCCGTTTACGTATCTCAGTCTCGATACCGAGAATGGGGGAATTTTGGTCAACCTCAGTGATGGTGGCCTGGCATTCCAGGCCATTTCTCCTGTCCAAGTAGGCCAGAAGATACAGCTGCGAATGGAACTGCCCGGTTCAAAGGTGCCGATCACATCCGAGGGACAAGTCGCTTGGACGGACGAATCGGGTGAAATTGCTGGTGCACGTCTTCTGAATTTTTCACCGGAAGGACGGACCCTTTTAAGAAATTGGCTGGCGTCTGAAAAGGTAAACCAAGCATCAAGCCAGAAATCAGCAGCTTTGCCAAAAACAGCAAAAGCAGATTCAGAACCCAAAGCGGTGCCTGCGGATTCGGAAAATGCCGCGGTGCAGGACGAAGTTCCCATCGAGGCAGGTAAGGCAGATGAAGTTGGAGAGCTGCGTTCTGCATTTCAATTTAAGACGATTGAAACCGAAACGCGGACTTGGGTTTCTGCAGCGAGGACTCAACTCGGAAAGTTGAGCAAACGCGAGAAGATCACTGCAGTTGCTGGGGGCGTGAGCCTGGTTTTCTTAATTCTTTTAGCTGGGCTATATTCTTACGGACGCCATAGCGCGTTTCAAGTGGCACAGCAGAGAATCGAAGCTTCACTGGGACAGTTTAAAAAGAACGCTCTTGAGGATGGAACCGTTCCGGCTTGGGTTAGAAGAGCTTTGAGTAACAACGACTCTAGCGCCGAACAAACGAAGCTATCCCCGCCTGCAGATAACAAGAAAGTCGCGGGTGCAAGCACTAGGAGCAAGGACAAGACGGAAAAAACCACCCTGACCCGGGCCCCCGCGACACCGGCATTGGAGCAGGTGCTGGTTCCGAGTGCGCCACCTTTGGCGATGTGGCGTTTTCGGATTCAAGGCAATCGACAGACCCTCATCGTGCGAGCCAATCCGACCCGCCCCATTCCGTTCCAATGGGCAACTCCGGATACTTCGCTTCGCCTCCTGCGCACCGCCGATTCGTCAGGGACGCTTTCCTCTGAGTTGTCCGGCCGCGCCCCGGAAATTTATCAAACTCCGGCTTATCCGCCAGTAGCGCTTCAGAGTGAGATTGATGGCTCTGTAGTGGTATTGGCAAATATAGATAAGGACGGTGCGGTCAGCGGGTTGAATCTCCTGAGCGGGAACTCCGTACTTGCCGCCGCGGTTATGGACGCGGTACGGCACTGGAGGTATAAGCCCTACGTAGAAAACGGGAAACCGGTCGCAGGCGATATCCGGATTAAGGTTACGTTCAACATCTTGCCGCATTAATGTTGGACGTTGGGGAAATTTAGGACTGGAGGTCAGAACGATGGACACCGCAACCCTTCCAAAGCCAACCACAATCGACGAGTTGGGGATTAACCGGCGGGTAGTCGAGGAGCTGGCGCTAAAAACGCTTTACTATGCCGGGGAGTGCAATGTTCTAGATCTCGCCACAAAGATGCATGTCGATGAGGCCATCATCGAGCACCTTTTCTTGCGTTTTCGCAAAGATCAGCTTTGTGAAGTCACCGGAATGTCGGGCCCATTGCACAGAATTACGCTCACCACCCAGGGGCGCGAACGCGCAATCGAATACCTCTCGCAGAATCAATTCGTAGGGCCGGCACCGGTGTCGTTGCGGGAGTACAACAATCGCGTGCGACTACAAACCGTCACTAACCTCGACATCGATGCTGGGAAGATTGAGAAAGCGCTACAGCATCTCGTTCTGGAGAAAGCCACTGTACGGAAGCTGGGAACCGCGATGGCTTCGGGCAGATCGATTTTCCTGTACGGTTCGACTGGATCGGGAAAAAGCAGCGTCGCCGAGAGCCTCGGTTGGGCTTTTGCTGGTGACAAGATCTATATCCCTTATGCCGTGGAAGTAGACGGCCAGATTATTACTGTGTTCGATGCCGGCGTTCACGAAGAAGTCGCGGATCAGGAAGAGGAGGTGGTGGATGCACGATGGGTTTGCTGCCGTCGTCCTCGCATGTTGGTGGGCGGGGAACTGAGCTTTGACATGCTCGATCTGGACTTTAACCCCACCACGAAATTCTTCTCGGCCCCAATTCAGATGAAAGCCAATAACGGCCTCCTGATCGTTGATGATTTAGGCAGGCAAAGGATCAGACCGGTCGAGCTGTTGAATCGCTGGGTGGTGCCTCTTGACCGACGAATTGATTTTCTGACGATTGTGGGCGGGAAGAAGATTGAAGTTCCGTTTGATATGTTCGTGATATTCGCAACAAATCTAACCCCTTCGGACCTCGTAGATGAGGCATTCCTGCGTCGTTTACATACCAAGATCAAACTGGATACGATCACCTCCGAGCAGTTCCACGAGATCTTCCAGCGGGTCTGCGACGATAAGATCGTCTATGATTTCATCCTGGTGGACAAGCTGGGGAAGTGGATTCTTCAAAACGGCCGGGCTCTGCGTGCGTGTTATCCGGTTGATATCGTGAATCAGATACGCTGGGCGGCGCGATTCGATGGGAAAGAACCGGAATTGAACTGGGATGCACTGGTGCAGGCCTGCGATAACTACTTTGTAGATGAACGCCCAGCGCCACCAATGTCGTGAGTCCGCTTCGACTGCAACCGGCCCCCAGCATTCCGTCCCCACGCGGGGAGAAGATTGCCATTTAGTTGTGCAAACTCTTGCATAGTTTCTTTCTCATAGCTGTATATCCGCCCCGCAAAATTGTCGTGTGGTCACAGGAATCTGTTGCCATTTCAGGTACTTAGGAATAAGATTTCCACCCCATAGGCACTGGTAGATAAACTGCAGTACCTAGTAATACTTCCCCCCGTTGTGAAAGGGCAGGCCAGCTCCAGCTCGTGGCCTGTTTTGGCAAGGAACGCCGATGCCCGAAAGCAAGATTCGAGTGTCTTTTGCCGGTTCCGAAACTGAGTTCTCGAAAGTGCTTTTCAATGCTCTAGGTACTGAGTTTGAGACGAGGACTCTAGAAGGCGCCAAAGGGGAATCAGAATCTCCTGCAGATGTCATTCTCATGCAGGTTCCCAGTGCAGCTATAACGCAGCCGCCCGAAGAGCAGTTCAAATTCATACAGAAGATCAAGGCACGCTGCACGCATCCAGTGCCTCCGATCGTCCTGTTTCTTCCCGGTGAAGATCGGATGTTCACGCTGCGCATGATTGAATCCGGAGCGTTTGATGTTCTGAACAGTCCGCTGGACATCATGGAACTGCGACTGACGCTCAAGCGTGCAAGCCGGCTCCGTCAGTTGGAAGCTGAATTGGCGCAGATTCGGTCTGTTCCGCAGAGCACCGGTCAGTTTGACGTGATGCTGGCGCAGTCGGACGTCATGCAGCGCGTCTTTTCGTTGTGCCGCAAGATTGCTCCATCCGATGTCAGTGTGCTGATCACCGGCGAAACCGGCACCGGCAAAGAATTGCTGGCACGTGCGATTCATGCCTATAGCGGTCGCGCTTCACACCCGTTTGTGGCTTTCTCGTGCGCAAACCTGCCCGAGACGCTGGTCGAAGATGAGCTGTTTGGACACGAAAAAGGTGCGTACACAGGCGCCGTTGCTTTTCGGCGTGGTCGTGTTGAGTTGTCTGATTCAGGAACTCTTTTTCTCGACGAAGTTGGCGACCTCGGTGTTGGCATTCAACCAAAATTCTTGCGGGTGTTGCAGGAACGTACATTTGAGCGTCTCGGCAGCAGCACGCCTCTGAAAGTGAATCTGCGTCTGATCTGTGCCACCAACCGCAATCTGGAGGAAATGATGCAGCAGGGGCGTTTCCGCGAAGACTTGTTTTACCGACTTAATGTGGTTCAGATCCATCTTCCGCCTTTGCGCGAACGACGCGAGGACGTTTCGATCCTAGCTTATTCGTTCTTGGATCGTTTCGCGAAACAGTACGGTAAGGAAGTGGATCGCTTCTCGCGCCTGTGTCTGCAGGCGCTTGAGGAATACAACTGGCCAGGAAATGTTCGTGAACTAGAGAACGTGGTCCACCGTCTGGTAGTTCTTTCTGATTCCAACACTATCGACGTTTGGGACCTTCCTGAAACGATACGCGGCACATACGAAATGGCTGCGATGAGCCTCTCCTATGATGAAGAGGTCAGGAGGTTCAAACGGCGCTTGATTCTGCGTACGCTCGAAGAGTGCGGCTGGCGCAAGGCAAAGAGTGCACGCAGTCTCGGTGTAGCAAGGGGATACTTGCACAGGTTGATCAATCAGTTGGAGATTGATGAGCCGTTGGACAGCCGTACTGCCTCGAGTGCTCATGATGCTTGAGAAAGAAGTTGTAGATAATGGTATAGCCAGCGAGAGTCGAAGCTCCGAGCGTCACGTTGCGCTACTGTTGCGGCGGCAGAACGTAGATGGCGGCTGGGGCTATTACGGAGGCTTGGAGAGCCGGGTCGAACCGAGCAGTTGGGCACTGCTCGCGCTCCTGCAATGTCAGGGGTCGCCCAACGTGGTGAATGCGCGCGAGAGAGCGTTGCAGTATCTGGTGAGCGCGCAGATTGAAGATGGATCGTGGCCGGCGGCACCGCAGCAGACGCAGGGTGCATGGGTCACGGCCGTAGCGTGTTTGGCGGTTCAGCAGGCGAACGGCCCGGCGCACCTAATTCGGCATGCTGCTGGATATCTTTGCGACGCGTGGCCGAAGGCTGGCGGATTCTGGTGGCGGTTTGTCGAGAGGCTGCGACGAAAAGCGTCGGTCTCAAAGCAGAATAGCGCTTACCGGGGTTGGACTTGGACACCTGGTACGAGTAGCTGGGTAGAACCTACGGCCTGCGCCTTAATTGCTTTGCGCAATCTCCCATCGGGTTTGTTGCCGAGGAGCTTTGCAAAACGACGCAGGTTGGCAGAAGCGATGTTGAAGGATCGCATGTGTTCGGGTGGTGGATGGAATAGCGGTAACCCAATGGTCTATGGAGTGCCCGGCAATCCAAATGTGGATATGACTTGCCTGGCGCTCCTCGCCTTACTGTGGAGTCCGCAGGCCGACACTGAACGTGACGCAAGTTTGCGATGGCTAGCATCCTCGGCAGCCCGGATTCGCGGGGAAAAGTCGAGAGCAATAGCGGAGTTTTGTCTAGCAGCGCACGATTGGCCCTATTCGGATCTGGTTAGTGAAGTCGACCGGAAAGAGCAGGCGGGACAGGAGACACTGGTAAGCGTGTGGAGGATCATGGCGGCGAGGCCCGGTGTGAACTGGTTGCCATCACTGCAAGCCGGGAAGATGTTGCTATGAGGAGCGCAAACTTACAGCCGAGTTTTTCGCGCCCAGCTTCGCCGGTCGCTATTCGAAAGGTGGCCAGCTACGCCGAGGACATGGCCTCGCTCATCTTCGAGACGCTGCAACAGTTCAAACTGGACGTCCGCGACAAGGATGTTTTGCTGAAGCCGAACCTTGTCGCTTTTGATCCTGGCGGCTTCATCAATACGCATCCTGTGGTCATAGAAGGCGCGCGCGAAGCGTTTCGACGACTGGGTGCAAAGTCAGTCATGATAGGGGACGGACCGGCTCTCGAGCGCGACGCACAAGCGGTGTTGGAATCGGTTCGGTTCCGCAATTTTCTTGGCGATCCATCAAAGTTCTTTGCCGATTTGAACCTCGATGACGTTCAAAAGGTGCAGCTGAAAACACATGCGTCGCGGCTGCGTGAACTTTGTTTCCCGAAGACATTATTGAGGGCAGATTTTGTCGTTTCAATCGCCAAGCTGAAAACGCATCACTGGGCCGGAGTCACATTGTCACTCAAAAACATGTTCGGCGTAGTACCGGGCGGTTGCTATGGATGGCCAAAGAACGTGCTGCACTGGGCCGGCATTGATGAGGCGATTCTCGACCTGAACAGCACGGTCGGACCCGATTTCGCAATTGTGGACGGCATCGTCGGCATGGAAGGGAATGGCCCGTCGCAGGGAACTCCGCGCCACTGCGGCGTGCTAGTGTTCGGCAGGGATCCGGTTGCCGTGGATGCAACCTGCACACGACTGATGGGGTTGGTTCCGGAGCGAATCAAGTATTTGCGCAAAGCCGCTTATCTACTGGGTCATGTGGCGGAGAGCAAGATTCAGCAGATCGGCGAAAGCTTGCCATCGGTTAGAGCTCAGTTCGAGGTTTTACCGGAGTTTGCCGGGTTGAGAGCATAGGCGTAGGGCAGTTCGGGTGATGTTTGGTTAACGATTAACTTGAAGTAGGGCTTGTAAGGTGTTCAGAATCCAGCTAAATTACCGGAACTCTCGTTGGACTTTCGGCTCGGAGCTCCCGTCCCCCTACAGGTTAGATGTTCTATTAGGGCCCCAGAAGAGGTGGAGGTCGCGATGATACGCAGAATTCGAAACAGAAAAGAAGCAGGCCAAGCTTTGGTGCTTACTGCGACTGGACTGGTCGCTCTCACGGCCGTTGTAGGTTTGGCGATTGATGCCGGTGTAATGCGTTATGAAAAGCGTCTGCAGCAGACCGCAGCGGATTCCGCAGCTACTGCCGCGGCGCAGGACCTCGCATTTGGCAGCGGTGTTCAGGCGTCTGGATACAATGCGGCCGCGTCGAATGGATTCAGCGATAGCGGCGGCAATGCGATTTCAAACTGTACGACCTCTGCATCGGTCGGAACTGTATGTGTGCAGGTAAACAATCCCCCCACTAGTGGACCGCACGCGGGTAAGAGCAAGTACGTGGAGGCCCTCGTAGCGAAGGTCAATACCACGTACTTCATGAAGGTACTTGGTATCAACAAGACGACCTTCACTGCACGTGCCGTTGCAACGAACGTGACCGGTGGTGGACCGAACAGCGGGTGTTTATACACACTGGGGCAACCGACCGATAGCATCGAGGGCGTTAACATTAATGGCAGTGCAGTTCTGAATGCCACGACGTGCGGAATTGTCGATAACGGGAATTTCAACACGAAGGGAAACAAGCTCATCGTGAATACCGCGACTTTTGGCACCGCAGGATCAGTGGTTTCCAGCGGACCCGGAGGTACGGTTACGTGTACCGATCAAATTGGTCCATGCCCCGCCACTGGAATGCCGTCCTCCGGCGACCCCCTCGCCAAAGTGACACCTCCGAGCAAGCCTGCTGCTTCCTCAAGTTGTCCCGCTAATGGGGCGTGCAATGTTTCGACAGCAAAAGGGGCTCAGACACTGCAACCGGGCGCTTATGACTCGATAAATGTCGGTAAGAATTCAAATGTGACGTTTGCCCCTGGCCTGTACTACATCAGCGGTTCTGGTGGTTTAAACGTTGACGGCACTTCAAGCATTTCTGGGACAGGCGTCACTTTCTATTTCACCGGCACAGCCACAGTGAATATGACGGGCACGCCTGACGTTAAACTGACAGCGCCGAGTTCCGGAACGTACGCTGGCATCCTAATGTACCAGGATCCTGCAGATACTAACGTTGGTCCCAATCCGAACGGCCCCACCATGGGAGGGGATAGCGCGAGCTTCTATGACGGCGCCTTATACTTCCCAAGTGACCAGATTACCTTTTTTGGGAACAATACCAGCTTCAGTGTTGCCGTCGTGGTCGCGCAATCGCTCGCACTGAGTGGCAATCCGACTGTCAACCTGCAAGGCTCGGCGGGGTTGCCAGCCGGTGTTTCCTTGTTCTCGAATGCGATCTTGGTGGAGTAATCGATGAGAGCAACAAACTTTACGTTCAGCCTTCGTCAGGGCAGCGCCAGGACCGTTGCAAAACGCTTTTCACAGTCGGGTCAGAGCTTGGTTGAAGTTGCCCTCGTTGCGCCGTTATTACTCGCACTCGCAATTGGGGCGGTCGAGATGGGCCGTTTCGCGTACCTAGGGATTAAGGTTGGAAATGCCGCGCGCGCAGGGGCTGCTTACGGTAGTCAGAGTCTTCCGCTTTCAGTTAACACGACTGGCATTTGTGATGCCGCGAGCCTCGATTTCGAGGGAGACACGAACGCATGTACGGCAGGTGGGCAAATCACGGTTACCTCTTCTGCGTCCTGCGGATGCGACAGTGGCGGCACCATAACTTCGCAAGTTTGTAACGGAACCACAACGGCCGGCACCTGCACCGGAGGGGCGAACTGGGTAGTTATGTTGACGGTGAATGCGTCCGGCACGTTTGACTCATTGTTCAGATTCCCGGGCGTACCCAGAACCATCACTATCTCCAGAAGTTCCACTATGAGAGTGATTCAGCAATGACGATCACATCATTATCCCGGAAAGATTCTCAGAACAGCCAGCAAACCGGCAGCACGCTTGTGGAATTTGCGCTAGTGAGTTTCCTGTTGCTAACCATGATGTTAGGCATTACCGAGTTCAGTCGCGCAGTCTATGCATATCACTTCGTCTCTAACGCAGCGCGTGAAGCCAGTCGGTATGCGGCAGTTCGCGGTTCAACATGCAAGAATGATACTGATGGTATTGCGAGTTGCTGGAATGACAGCCATTGCGCTGATTACGCCACCTCCGCCTGCATAGGCAGTTACGTAAGTAGCATCGCGCCTAATGGTATTAACAGCAGCAGTACGGGATGCGGTGGATCAGGCTGCCTCAGCACCAGCGTGACCTGGCCTGTTCAGTCGACGAGCCCGACTCTCTGCGGCACAACTTACAACTATCCCGGCTGTACCGTCCACGTGCAGGTAAGCTATGACTTCCAGTTTCTGTTCCCATTCGTCTCGAGGAATGGCATCACCCTATCGAGCACTTCCGACATGATCATTGCTCACTAGGAAACGAGCTCTCTGTTGTCCTGTTGGCCGTGAGGAAAGGAATTAACTTTCCTTCGGACGGGTGACCGGGCTAAGCAGCGCCCTCCACAGGCGCCATCCATCCGATCCGCGGAAGGGAATCAGGTTGCTCACGCCAAGCACCAAATTGGCAGTGCCGAGCCAGCGCCAGTAGACTCCCCCAATCCTGGTGAACATCCAGGCCAGCAGCAAATTCACAAGTGGACCGGAAATTGCAGATTGAGCCTCTGTGACCCAATCGCCGGAGTCGGCGCGGACGGTATAACCGCCTTTCACGGAGAGGCCAATGGCAGTAACTCGCACGCTGCGGCGAAGCGACATCATGGCATGGCCTGCCTCGTGTAAGTAAAGACAGGCAGTTAGGACAGCGCCGGCAAGCAAACCGCGCTCCAGTCCGAAGGAGACTGCGACAGTGGCCGACAGGACGACGAACGCGATCAGGAACGAAGGCTTGAATTCGACGCGCATGGATACCTGCAAGTGTAACCATTTGGGAACATCAAAAGGGAGTTACCAGGGAGGAGACCTCCAGGGATGAGTAACGCCAATACAATAGATGCGACGGCGACATCGGGGTGTTTGCCGGTGCGAAGTAGCGATGGAGTGGGGGTTATAACCGCCGAGGCACCGGGTTCAGGCGAGCTAGAAGCTACTGCTGCGACTGGAAAATTGTTGTGGGAACTCGCAAAGCAGGCGGTCTCGTTTCCAGTGCTGCTCGGCGCGCTGTTGGTGGCAGTTCTTTCCAGGGCCTTGCTAGCGTTCAAGGTTGATCCAGATCTCTGGTGGCACCTTAGAACCGGAGAACTGATCCTCTCGACTCATAAATGGCCAACGACGGATCCGTACTCGTACACATCCTTTCACGCGCCATGGATCGCGTGCGAATGGCTTGGTGATGTCTTCCTTGCTGCTATTTATCGGTGGAAGGGACTGCAAGGTCTGCATGCAGTCAATCTTGCGATGGCCAGCGCAGTGGTCCTGGCGATCTACGCATTCGCGACGCTGCGTTCGCGGAACTCAAAGGCAGGATTTGTCGCGGCGGCTACACTGCTCCCGATCACGTGGGTGTCGTTCAATCTGCGACCGCAAATGCTCGGCTACCTCTTTCTCGTCCTGACGCTCATCGCGCTCGAGCGCTTCCGGCAAGGAAAGCAACGCGCTATATGGTTCCTTCCACCACTGCTGCTGATCTGGATCAATACGCACGGATCGTGGGTCATCGGGCTTGGCGTAATTGCCGCGTACCTCGTCTGCGGCCTGTTTGAGTTCCAGTCGGGAAGCCTGGAGGCCCGACGCTGGATGAGTTCCCAGCGGTTACAACTCGAAACCGTTTTGATGCTCTCTCTCGCTGCGATTCCGATTACGCCATACGGAAGTGAACTCGCCGCATATCCGTTCAAAGTTGCCTCGAAGTATCCAGTGGCAATTGCAAGCGTCATCGAATGGCTTCCAATGTCGTTCAATGAGTGCTTCGGCAAGATCTTTCTTTTTTTCGTGCTGGGGTTTTTCCTAGCGCAAATGGCATTTCGATTTCAACTGCATCTTGCGGAGGCGATGCTCTTGTTCGGCGGCATCGGTATGGCATGCTTGCACGTACGTTTCTTGCTCCTGTTTGTGCCGTTTTTTGCGCCACTCCTGGCCGCGGTCGCCGCACCGTGGATACCTTTGTACAACAGGTCCAAAGACAAATACCTGCTCAACTTTGTCCTGATGACAGCAATCCTGTTCGGAATGGTTCACTACTTTCCGTCGAAGGCCGCTTTACAAGAGAAGGTGGCGAAACACTTTCCGGTACATGCTTTGAATTACATGCGCCAGCATCCACTTCCCGGACCCCTCTTCAATACCTACACTTTCGGCGGTTACCTGATTGGTTCGGGATATAAAACGTTTGTCGATGGACGTGGAGAGATGTTCGAGGAAGTCGGCGTATTTCCCGATTACATGCGGATCACGAGGCTGGAAACCGGGGCGGTGCAGGTACTAAATGCATATCAAATTCGTACCTGCATGGTTCACCGCAACGAGCCGCTTTCAGTAGTTCTTGCTTCGCTTCCAAACTGGGAGCGAGTTTATTCGGATGATATCAGTTCCTTGTTTGTGAGGAGGGACGGTGGGCAACACGCCGGCTTGAGCGGGGCTCCCATGGCGAATGCGCTCATTCCGCAGGATAACAATCTTCGTGCACAGGGGAGGTAGTCATGGCGGAACTGATCTCCGTGGTTGTGCCATGCTTTAACGAACAGGACGTGCTGCTCAGTAGCAATCGCAGGCTCGTTTCTCTCTTGGAGATGCTGCCGTACAAATTCGAAATCGTCTACGTTGACGATGGCAGTACGGACAGAACTCCGGAAATATTACGGGAGTTTCAACAGGCGGACCATCGCATTCGGGTGGTTCGTTTTTCGCGGAATTTTGGACACCAAATGGCCATCACTGCAGGCCTCGAAAACGCTGCGGGCGACGCTGTGGTGGTGATCGATGCTGATTTGCAGGATCCGCCTGAGGTCATCACCGATTTCGTCGCGAAATGGATGGAAGGCTTTGACGTCGTGTATGGGCTCCGGACGGAACGCGACGGGGAGACGCCTTTCAAGCTTTGGACTGCCAAGCTGTTCTATCACTCCATCAACAGGCTCTCGGAGACAAACATTCCGCTGGACACCGGTGATTTCCGCTTGATGGACCGCCGTGTGGTGGATGCGCTGTTGGCCATGCCGGAGCGTGATCGTTTCATGCGCGGCATGGTGAGCTGGTTAGGCTTTTCAACAGTTGCAGTTCCTTATCGCAGAGCTGCACGAGCGGCGGGAGTAACCAAGTATCCGTTGTTCAAGATGCTGAAGTTCGCGGCCGACGGAATCTTTTCATTTTCCATTATCCCGTTGCGTATCGCTACATGGCTTGGTTTCGCCGCATCGGGGCTTGCAATAATGGGAATACTGGTTACAGTCATCGAGCACCTGATCGGCATGCCCGGACTGGTAAAAGGTTGGGCTAGCATCCTGGTCACGGTTCTGTTCATCGGTGGCGTTCAACTGATCTGCATGGGGATCATCGGAGAGTACATTGGCAGGATTTACGGTGAATCGAAGCGTCGCCCATTGTATGTGGTTCGTGAGCGGATCGGCTTTGACAGCGTGCAGCGGCCGCTTGTTCTCGCTCGTGCCGCCGGCCAGGAGAAATAACGGTCACGCAAGATGATCCAGGGAAGTACCAATGGAGCTGAAGGCCCATGTCATGTGAGACGACAACTCGCCGGCAAGAGGCACAGTTTGACTCAGTAGCCGAAGGTTATCGCCAGCTGGTAGATGAAAACGTTCAGATCACTGGCGAAAACTCCGAATATTTTGCGGATTACAAGGCAAAATACCTCGCGCGGGTTCTCTCAACAGTGCGGGCCAACGGCAGAATTCTCGACTATGGCTGCGGCGTCGGGATTTTGGCCCGTTACCTGAGGCGGCGCGTCCCCAAAATGCAAGTTGACGGCTTCGATGTATCGGCGAACAGCCTCGAACGGATTGATCCCGAGTTGCGATCCCAAGGGGTGTTTACCTCGGATCTCGCTGAACTCGGAACCAATTACGAAGTTGTAGTTCTCGCCAATGTGCTACACCACATTGCGCCAGAAGAGCGGCGCTCCGTAGTTGCGGAGGCCGCATCGCGACTGTCGCCCGGCGGAAGAATCATGATTTTCGAACATAATCCTTTGAATCCCGTGACCAGGTGGGCAGTATCACATTGCCCGTTCGACGAAGGCGTCGTACTGCTGCATTCAAGCGAGGTGCGTTCACTGTGTCTCCAAGCGCTAGGATCACGACCCAAGACAGATTACATCGTGTTTTTTCCACGCTGGCTCTCGTGGTTGCGGCGGTTTGAACCAGTTCTCAAGTGGTGTCCAGCAGGCGCACAGCACGCGACAACCGCTAATAAACCTTAGGACGCCATGGTTGAATGCGCAACAAGGTCCGAACAGGCTAGAGAGGCCGCAGGAACGCGTCCAACGCGTTCCGAACCATCTCGACGCGATTTGCTGATCGCGATAATGGTCTTCGTCACCATAGTGATCTGCCTTTTTCCGCTATTGCCCGTCGCATCGTTGGATGCCGATGAGGGTATGACCTTGGACGGTGCTCAGCGCATCTTGAACGGTCAGGTGCCCTATCGTGATTTTTTTCTGTTCTTCACACCAGGATCCTACTACCTGCTTGCGCTCTCATTCAAATTGTTCGGTAATTCTCTTGTGGTCGCACGAAGCGTGCTCCTAGTGACATATGGTCTCTTTGGAGCGATCACGTATTCACTGGCACGTTGCATGTCCGGGAGATCAGGATCGATAACCGCGTGCGTGCTGGTACTTGAGTGCGCAGTTCCGGCATTCCTTTCACTGCACAATTGGTACAGTTCTTTGTATGCCCTGTTTGCCGTTTACAGTGCGCACAGGTTGCTGGATACCCCTAAGCGCAGTTGGGCCTTCCTCCTAGGTATTGCCGCGTCCTTGACGTTCCTGACTGAGCAATCAAAAGGCGCAGGACTGCTGCTGGGGTTAATGATTGCCGTTCTTGCTTTGCTGTTACGAAACCGGGGGCGCCGCTCCTTCTCTTTTGCTCAGCTCAGTTGGGTTCTGGCGGGCTCTGCCCTTCCATTGATCTTCACCTTCGCCTACTTCACCTCTCAACATGCACTCTCCGCGATGCTGGCCGCGTGGTTCTGGCCTATCCACCACTATTCCTCTGTCAATCGAGTGCCCTATGGGTTCGCACCGCAGATTGGAACTGGCATTCACGCAATGTTTGCGTCGGGACCTTCGCTGCAAAAGCTGCTGCTCGGGTTTTTGAGATTGCCTTATCTGCTGATTCCTGCCTTGGCGGTAATGGTACTTGTTACGACCGCTTATCGGATCGGAGCCCTCTGGAAAACGTCATGTGAGTTTAATCACCAGGTACTCGGGGGCTGTATTTTCTTTGGGGTCTGGCTTTCCGCAATCGCGACAGGAAGGGCGGATGTAAGCCACATGATGTATTTAGCGCCGTTATTCGTGTATCTGCTTCCTTCGATTTTCGATTTCCCGGCGCCCCAAACACAATTTCTCGATAGTATTAGGCCGCTTGTTGGCGGTTTCCTGCTGCTTTCATTTTGTGGTTTTGGGTTGGTGCCGTTCCTCGCACCGCTTAAGCTACCCCAACTCCACACGTACAGAGGAAACGTTCGGATCCCTCAAGAAGATCAAGTCACAGCGTATCTCAGTTCCGCGCTTGGAAAGGGTGAGCACGTCTACGTTCACCCATACCAGCCGTTCTATTCCTACATCACAGGTACTGCAAACCCGACGTCTTACCAGTTCTTATTCCCAGGTATGAACACACCGGAGCAATACAGATGGGTGGTTCATGAATTGGCTAGTGATCGAACGCCGTTCGTACTCATTGACCCAAATTTCCCGGAGAGAGTAGCTCGCAATTGGCCTTCAACTCCCCTTGAAGCGGTAACGTCCGATCCGGTAAGTGATTACATCCTCCGCAATTATCGACTCTGTAAGCTCCTGAACCCCCAGCCTTCGGTTTATTACTTCATGGTCAGAAAAGATCTGTCTTGTCCTTCCAGTTAGTGTAGGGACGATCTCAGTGTTCATCATCGTGCACTCTCGATGGCGAATCTGTTTCCGTTCCTTTGGGAAAGTGTTTCCCTCTCCATTTTCTCACGTATACGGTGGTGGTCAGCCTCCGCGAACGGCTGTCACCGAAAGTGAACACTCTCTTCCCGATTCCAGCATTCATCGATTCATTCCAGATTCTTATCATTGAAAACAGGCCAGTTAGTGGGGCCCGGCTTCTTGTGAGGTACTTTGGTCCGCTAGGTGCTAATAGGGAAGCGTGATCCGCAAATCCAGGACAAACAATTAAGAAGGAGCTTCAAATGAAGAACATCTTGATACGTCTGTGGCATGAAGAAGAAGGCCAGGACCTCGTCGAATACGCCCTGCTCGTGGCATTGGTGGCTCTGGCTGCCGTTGTCGGAATGGGTAACCTCGCTAAACAGATCAATGACGCCTTTGGCACCGTGGGAAATACACTCAACTCGGATATTGCCAACGCCGCCACATAGAAACGTTGAACCACCCGATTTGCGGATCACAACCAGAAGTGTGGGGAGCACAACTGGTTGTGATCCGCAAATCTTAACCAAGAAGCCGCGCGCTAACGGAGTTGTCCATGAAGAACATCTTGGCTGTTCTGTGGCGGGAAGAAGAAGGTCAGGACCTGGTGGAGCACGCGATGCTGATGGCGCTGATCGCTTTGGCGGTTATGACCACGATGACCAGCCTCGGTATCTCGTTCAACACTGTTTTCAGCGCCGCCGCGGACAAGATCAAGGGCTCGTAGTCGTTTGTTGGCGCTATGCTTCGCGCGCAGAATTCTCTTCGTTTATCGCGGCAGGAACGGACGCCAGGCACAAGGGGATCGGTTGCTTATCATCTGGACAATTGCATTGGTTGTAGCACTCATCGCCGGGATCACGGACCTTCGCGGACGCCGAATTCCCAACTGGCTGACCCTGTCCAGCCTATTTCTCGGAATCGCTCTTAATACGACATTTGGACACTGGCGAGGTCTGAAACTATCTTTGATGGGCGCGGGCCTGTGCTTGGGCATTCTTCTGCCTTTCGTGCTGTTGCGCGGTCTCGGGGCAGGGGACTGGAAGCTAATGGGGGCGCTCGGTGCAATTCTCGGACCCCCGGCTTGGGTTGTATTGCTCGCGACAACCTTCATCGCCGGTGCGATGGCAGTCGTTCAAGTTCTGATGAAGCGACGAATTCGGGAGACCCTCTCCAATATCTGGATACTGATCAAAGTGGCGGCCGTTCTTGGATGGAAGGAGCGCCCCCATGTCACACTGGACAGTCCCGGCGCAACCGGTTTGCCTTTCGGTGTAGCCGCCGCTTGTGCAACTCTCGCTTGCTTTCTGACAGCGGCTATTTGCTTTCATGCAAGGTTCTGATGTGCAGGAGAAATTTTGATGAATCGTAATCGGCTCATATTCGCGTTAGCAGTGGCCGTGATTATCGGCCTGCTCACGAGCATGTATGTGTACCGCCAGTTGAAGCGGCAGAATGCCGGACCTGTTGCTATCCCTATCCGCAAGATTGTGGTTGCGGCGGATCGAATCGCGCTGGGAACTCGTTTAGCCCCCGAACAGCTTCGACTTGTGAACTGGCCTGCCGATCAACCGATGACGGGAATGTTCGGAAGCCTTACGGATGTGCAGGGGCGCACGCTCATCACGTCCGTTACAGAAAATGAGCCGATCCTGGAATCGAAGCTGGCGCCGACTGGGGCCGGCGCCGGCCTGCCAGCCACGATTCCTGACGGAATGCGGGCGCTTACGGTCGCCGTGAATGATGTGATCGGAGTGGCGGGATTCGTGGTCCCCGGAACCATGGTGGACGTGTTGGTAACTGGCACTGGGCCGGGTCAGAATCAGGGCGGGAGCATCACGAAGACGGTTCTTGAAGATGTTCGCGTTCTAGCAGCTGGTCAAAAGGTCGAGCAGGATAAAGATGGCAAGCCCCAGAATGTGCCTGTGATTACGCTTCTGGTCACACCTCCGGACGCCAATAAGCTGACCATGGCCGCCACCCAAGGACGAATCCAGTTGGCTCTACGCAACACGATCGACACTGAGAAGGTAAATCCTCCGCCAGTGGTTCAGGCAGTTTTATTCGGCGGCGGAGCTCCGGAGCCTGCAAAACATGCTGGCCCTCATCGCACGGTTCCCTCTGCTCCGGCTCCTTTTGTTGTGGAAATCATAGTGGGAAGTAAACGCGATAGTAAGTCGTTCCCGAATCCGTAACCGGAGAGGAAATGAGCAAAGCAACGGCCATACGCAGAACAACTAATTTCACGGGGGTCGCAGTCGCCCTCACGGTTCTCTTTTGCACGCTTGGTTCATTTGCCCAGGGCATCGTCGAGTCACATGCGGCTGCAGGCATCTCGCAGCAAGTAAAACCCTCATCGCCCTCGTTACCTGCGGTGAACGGCGCCCAGCCTCAGAATGCTCCGGCGCCTGAATCGCGTGCCGAGCAACAACCGCTCACTGGAGCGGACAACGAGGCCCAGACTACGCTCCACTTGCTGGTGGGCCGCTCGCTGGTTATCACATCTCCTGCGCGCATCAAGCGAGTATCCGTCGCAGATCCGGGGATTGCTGACGCAGTCGTGATTAACCCGACGCAAGTTCTCGTTAACGGGAAGGCTCCGGGTGGCGTGTCACTGGTGCTCTGGGATGAGCGCGATCAGAGTCAGACCTTTGAGCTCATTGTGGACCTGGACATTCTGGGCTTGAGCCAAAAAGTTAAGGAAGTGTTTCCCAACGAACCGGTTAAAGTCGAGGCCTCGAAGGATTCGATCGTACTCTCAGGACGAGTTTCGTCCGGGCCGATAGCTGACAAGATCCTTGAAGTCGCCAAGACCGCATCGCCGAAAGTGGTGAACCTGATGCAGGTCCCGCTGGGAATGACTGGAGAGATCCTTTTACAGGTGCGCTTTGCGGAAGTGGACCGCACGAAGGTGAGCGCTCTTGGGGCTAATATCCTCGGGTTGCCAGGCAATAAGTTTGTAGGAGCAAGTTCGACACAGCAATTTGGAGCACCGCAACTCCAGGGCCAGGGCATAGGAGGAACGACCGGCGGCTACTCCTTATCGGATATTCTGAACATTTTCGTATTCCGTCCTGATATCAACCTTGCGTTGACAATCAAAGACTGGCAGCAAAGCAATCTGCTGCAGATATTGGCAGAGCCCAACCTCTTGACCGTAACGGGCAAAGAAGCAAGCTTCCTTGCCGGCGGTGAGTTTCCGTACCCCGTTGTACAGGGAACATCTGGAACCGCGCCGACCGTTACCATCCAATTTCGCGAATACGGAGTTCGGCTTAGGTTCCTTCCGACACTTTCGCCAGAAGGAGTCATACATCTTAAGGTTGCCCCCGAAGTAAGCTCACTTGATTACAGCAACTCTGTGACTATCTCCGGATTTGTGATTCCTGCACTTTCCACCCGGAAGGTTGAATCTGAAATGGATCTAAAGGATGGGCAGAGTTTTGCGATCGCGGGACTCGACGATAACAGAGTGATTCAAACTCTGGAGAAGATCCCTGGACTTGGTGATATTCCGCTGCTTGGCAAGCTGTTTCAGAGTCGTGCGTCAACGAAGAGCAAAAGTGAGCTTCTGGTGGTAGTCACGCCGCGGATTGTGACTCCGAACGAGCCAGGGCACGAGCCTACGGGACCGTATTTCCCGAAGAAATTCATGGCGCCAGCAGCACCAGAACATGCCAGCAACGCGAAACCGGACCAAACGACCAACTAATAAGCTCAACGGATATCACGGATGCTAACGGCAGCAGTTGTAAGTCCGGACGTCAATAGCAGCGCGCAACTTCAAGCTCGGTTGCAGCAGACGGGCCTCGTGTCTGCGGTTGAACAGTGGGACTTGGATCGGGAGCCGTTTGCTGACGGGCAGAAGGCGGTTCCAGATCTGGTTCTTTTGGATTTGCCGCGGGATGCGGATCGGTTCTGGAACCTTGCGGCGGCGTTGCGTCGGCAACGGCCAAACGTTCGACTTTTGGCGTGCACTTCGACGCAGCAGGATTCGCAGTTGCTGTTGCGTGCGATGCGAGCAGGTGTTCAGGATGTATTGCCGAAGCCTATCGATCTTAATTCGTTGACAGAAGTGCTGTCGCGTTTATCGGAAGAACTCCAGGCATCAACATCCAAACCGCCTGGTGAAGTAACTGTGGTCATGGGCTCGAAGGGCGGAGTCGGAGCCACAACCATTGCCGTGAATCTAGCAGTGCAGATGGCACGCAGCAGCAAGAACTCTGTTGCGCTTCTCGATTTGGCAGCTCCGCTGGGAGCGGTACAGCTTCTGCTTGATCTGAAGCCTTCGTTCGGGATCCGAGATGCGGTGGAGAACCTGGAAAGGCTCGACAGCCACTTTTTCAATGGACTATTAACTCACCACGGCAGCTGCTTGCAGGTTTTGACCGGCGCGACACAGCTCGAACAATGGCAATCAATGCCAGTTCACTCACTGACGCGAGTTGTCAACGTTGCGCGCACCAGTCATGCAAATGTGGTAATTGATTATGGAGCGCAGTTTTCTGGAGAGTGGGCGCCAGTACTTAGACAGTCACTAATTATGCTCATCACCGAAGCCAACGTCCCATCGCTATGGGCATTAGAACGACGGCTCTTCGCGCTTGCTGGTTTCGGTATCAATTCCGACCAAATTCGCATAGTTGTTAACCGTTGGCATCGGGCCGATGAGGCGACGCTAAGGTCGGTCGAGAAGAACATTAAGCGGCCGATCTCCGCTTATATACCAAACGACTTCACTCGAGTTAGTGAAGCAGTTAATATCGGCGTGCCGGTTTCTGGTAACCACAATAATCTTGTTGCCGCCAAATTCAAACAATTGGCGGCAGAAACACTCGGTTTAGAACTCGAAACAGGTTCTAAAAACAACGGATTCACGAGTCTATTTCGTCTTGGAGGCAAGTAGTAATGGCAACCCCTCGAGCGACGCTGTCTGACTTTGCATCTCTAAAAGCCGCGATTCATCGCAAGCTCATCCAGAAGTTGAATCTTGAGAGTCTGACCGCGGCTGACCGCGAAGCGGTTCGTCGCGAGGTCTCGCAACTAGTGGAAGGCCTGGTGATGGGAGAATCAACTCCCATGACTCTCAGGGAGCGGGAACGACTGTCGCAGGAAGTATTAGACGAGGTGTTCGGGTTGGGTCCTTTGGAGCCTTTACTGGCAGATCCGTCCGTGTCCGACATCCTGGTAAATACGAGCCGCAATGTGTTCGTCGAACGCGCTGGAATCCTGGAAAAGACTAATATTCAATTTCGCGATGATACTCATCTCATGAGCATTATCGATCGCATCGTGTCCAGAGTGGGTCGCCGAATCGACGAGTCTTCACCGATGGTGGACGCGCGCCTGCCCGATGGATCTCGCGTTAACGCCATCATTCCTCCGCTCGCAATCGATGGCCCGGCACTCTCGATCCGCCGCTTCGGAATTGACCGAGTCGACGATCAGGACATGATCGAGAACAACTCTCTCACACGAGAAATGCTGGATTTACTTCAAGGATGTGTTCAGGCGAGGCTGAACCTCCTTATTTCTGGCGGTACGGGCGCCGGCAAGACCACATTATTAAATGTCCTTTCGTCTTTCATTTCAGATCGCGAACGCATCGTGACGATCGAGGATGCCGCTGAGTTGCAATTAAGGCAAGAGCACGTCGTGCGCCTGGAAACTAGACCTCCGAACATCGAGGGCAAAGGTTACGTTCGCCAGCGCCATCTCGTAATCAACGCACTTCGTATGCGTCCGGACCGAATCATCATCGGCGAGGTCCGGGGCGAAGAAGCTCTTGACATGCTGCAGGCCATGAACACGGGCCATGACGGTTCGTTAACAACGATTCACGCGAATAGCACTCGTGATGCCTTGACGCGTTTGGAAACAATGGTAGCAATGGCCAATTTGAACATACCCGACACTGCTGTTCGCAGAAACATCGCCTCTGCACTTGATGTCGTGGTTCAGGTGAGCCGACTAAGCGACGGCACTAGAAAAGTTGTCGCTGTCTCCGAGATTGTGGGAATGGAAGGAAATGTGGTCACGATGCAAGACATCTTCGCCTTCAAAAAGAAGGGCATCGACCCACAGGGACGGGTGGTCGGCGATTTCTTGCCGACGGGTATTCGACCCAAATTCGCTGAGCGACTACTTGTTGCCGGTATTCGGCTGCCGGCCAGCATGTTTGAAACACACAGAAGCACCAATTGAGAGTTTCTTATGACCGCTGCTTTGCTTGCAATTTTGACATTCATTATTGTCACTGTTGTTCTTCTTGCTATCACATTGCTGGCAGATCGAAACCCGCAAAATGACATAGTGAGGACTCGATTAGAAGCTGTGCAGCGTGCAGAGCGGCGGGACGGAGCGTCTGCAGAATTGCAGCTCGTTCGTGATGAACTTCTTAGCGACGTTCCCGCTCTCAACAAAATACTGATGAGATGGTCATCGGTTGAGATATTCAGAAAATATCTATACCAGGCTGGTGTAAAAGCAAAGCCCGGGAAAATCATTTTGATCTCTGGGGTATCTGTCCTCGCTGGCTATCTCGTATCAGAAAATCTTTTGCATAATCGTCTGCTTGCATTTCCGATTGCCATAGCAGCAGGGGGCATTCCGTTTCTGGTCGTGGCCTTCATGCGTCATCGTCGGTTCAGTGCGTTCGAACGCCTATTCCCCGAAGCGCTCGACTTGCTTAGTCGTGCTGTTCGGGCTGGGCATGCTTTCACTACAGGACTGGAGATGATCGCGGCGGAGGTTTCCGATCCAGTTGGGGGAGAGTTCAAGGCCACATTCGACGAGCAGAACTTTGGTTTGCCGTTCCGAGATGCGTTGTTCAACTTGACGGAACGCGTTCCGCTCCTTGACGTCCGTTTTTTTGTTACCGCCATTTTGATACAGAAAGAGACTGGCGGTAACTTAGCAGAAATCTTGGACACGCTAGCGCGAGTGATTCGCGAGCGGTTCAAGATCCAACGTGAAGTCAAGACCCGCACCGCGCAAGGTCGTATGTCGGCAGGTATTCTGATTGCCATGCCGCCGGCGATGCTGATCGCATTGTCAGCTCTCAATCCTCACTATGTGAGCCTTCTGTTTACGGATCCGTACGGGCCATACGCTTTGATCACTGGTTTCGTGTTACAGGTGATAGGCGGCTTTGTGATCTGGAAAATTGTGAACTTCGAAGTCTGAGAAGCTGGAGAAGAAAAGTGATCTTCGCAATTTCTGGCATAACATTTCTGGCGACTTTGGCGCTAGTGCTCTTAGTCGCTTATGTGTTCGTCCCCGCTCGCAGTGAAGTTGCGAATCGCCTTGGAAACCTATGGACATCGGGTTCCGGCGCGGCCGCGAAGCAGAGCGTAATGAAAAGCCAGGCTGATCTGATTGAGGCTTCTGTCGCAAAGCTGGGAAGCGTGTTCCCATTATCACCATCGCAAGCCTCCCGAACCCAGACGATGATGGTCCGCGCCGGATACCGCAATCCGGACAGTGTAATGGTCATGCGGGGAATCAAGATTCTGTTTCCTGTATTGCTTGTCGTCGTGGTGTACTTCACTGGGCTCTATCGATGGAATCCCTTGTTCGTAGTAATGGGAACCCTGATTGTGGGTTACCTCGGACCGGAATTCTTCTTGTCGCGCAAAATTAGTCGCCGGCAGAGTAGATTGCGGAAAGCGTTGCCGGACGCATTGGACTTAATGGTGATCTGTATCGAGGCCGGACTTGCTCTTGATCATGCCATTTTACGTGTAGCACAAGAGCTGAGCGTTTCTCATCGCGAACTGAGTCAAGAACTCCAACTGGTCAATCTCGAAATGCGAGTTGGAAAGGGCCGCCTTGAAGCTTTGCGAGCTTTGGGACAACGTACTGGTGTTGAGGACATTAAAGCCTTGGTCGCCATGCTTGTGCAGACAGACCGCTTCGGAACCAGCGTGGCTCAGTCGCTCCGTGTGCACTCGGATGATCTTCGTACTAAGCGTCGACAGCGCGCCGAAGAAATGGCAGCTAAAACCACGGTGAAAATCGTTCCACCGCTGGTCCTGTTCATATTTCCTGCGTTAATGGTTGTTATTTTAGGGCCAGCCGTCATTACATTGATTCGACAGCTGGGGCCAGCGTTCCATCGATAGCTGCGTTCGAGTTTTGTAGCTAAGTTGCAATCAGGTTCATGAAAAAAAAAGGAGATGCTATGGATACGACTATGATTCGGGTAATTGCGGGCGTTCTTTTCGTGATAGTGCTCGCGATCATCATCATGCGGCGCCGTAACAAAGCTGTGGACTAAGCTGAACGCAAACAGAGTCTGCTGGATCCCTTATGAGTGATAACCACAAGCCGTACTACGCATACAACAAAACGCAGGAGACGTTCGTCGCAACGAGCGTCAAGCGGGCCGATAGCTACTTCACCCGGTTGGTCGGTTTACTTGGCAAGACAAAACGATGGGCGCGGGATGGTGCGGGCTTGTGGATTGTTCCATCAAGTGGGGTCCATACCATTGGCATGCTGTTTCCCATAGATGTCATATTCCTTGACAAGAACAAGGTTGTGATTCATTTGGAAGAGCATCTGCGCCCATTTCGTGTTTCCAAGGTTTCTTTAAAGGCCTTTAGCGTTCTCGAATTACCGCCGCATACGATTTACGGGAGTAAGACAGCTATCGGCGACCAATTTGAGATTGCCCCGCTCAAGGCAAGCAAGGCGAATGCTGCGGACAGTGGGGTCGCCTGAAACGTGCTGGGAATGTCCCGCGAAAGCACGGTATCGGGAGCGGGGCACAAGATACGTGAGGCTGCCAGCGAGATCCCGCTCACGCGGGGTATTCGGCGGGGCCGATAACGAGGGGTTTTGTCGATGCGGATCACTCAACCCTTCTTTGGCTTCTGGCCTTCGGCCCTGCCGGACTAATTATGCTCTACTTTTGCGGGATGGTGTACTCCTGTCGATGGGAATGCGATGAGAGATTACGTTCCAACCTTCTCAACTCGACTGGAGTCGCGCTCCGCGAAGGCTTACGTGTGCTCGTTATTGATGCACGTAGTCTTGATCCTGCTAACCGTCAGAGGCTCGTCAATACTTGCGCAGGCACTTCCGCGTGAAGTTAAGCTGCAGAACCCTATACAGCAATCGGATCGAGTAATTCATTACGATTTGAAATCGCTGCGACTCGCCGAGGGATTGCCAAGCATTGCGCCTGCGGGAACCGGAGGACGTCCAGGGCAGGGTGATATTCCGCCTGTGCTGCCGCGTCTGGCAGCGTCAGCGGCTGACTCGCAAAGCACCATAGTTGTGAAGGTTCCCCACCCCGATGCCACTCATCAACTCATTCATCAACCAGCGGTGCCACCAAATCTGAAGATTAAAGCCGATCTGCGTTTGCCGAACATAATCGCGCAGATTCCTTTCGTAGTGGAAAAGCCCATTGCTCCAGCTCAGCCGCAAGTGATGGTAATTCGGAGAGGCTCGGGTCACGACCTATCTAGCTCCGCTAAGCCCGTCGACGCTCCTACCGTTCGCATGAAGCAGGCTTCTGAAAACATGCCGAGCTTGCCAATTGATTCAGCAACTCCTGTTTTGGCTGAACAGAAGAGTGAACTGCCAGCCGACCCCAAACCGTCCGGTATGGGTAAGGAACGAACGGGCGAGCCGGCGGGCCTGGTGGTCCTGACTGCAAATGCAGGTCCTGCCAGCGAGACAGTTGCCCTTCCGAATGGAAACAGCGACGGTTCCTTTAGTGTAGGTCGCGGGCCGGTCGGAGTAGGTTCTCCAGGTGGCAGCCCAAATGGTGTAGTTGGTGGAGGCATGGGAGGATCGGGGGATGGTGGTGATGGAAGCACGGGCAAGGGTACTGGCAATTCTGGCGGCGGGGGCTCGGGTGATAGCCCGGTCATGATTGCCTCAGGGCGAGGCCCTTCCGGTGCCGGGCTTCGCGCCTCGAATCTCAATTCCATCGCAATATTTCCCATCGTCCTTCCGCCTCGCGCAAATAAACCTTTGCTCACGATTTCTACTGGCCCGATCGGTGGAGGCGGTCTCGATGTCTATGGCGTCTTGAAGGGCGGCCGAGTTTACACCGTCTATCTCCCAGTACCGAAGAAGAACTGGATTTTGCAGTACTGTGCGGCGTCCGGAACTGCGGCGTCCGGTGCGCAAGTGCAGCAACATGGGAACGTCGTGCAGTTCCAGGCGAGCGTGGAATCCCCCGAGCCTCTGGAGCAATTCGATTTCAAGCGTGTTCCAGTTCCAGTCGAAAAGCGAGCGAGATACGTGATCCTGCGAGGCACAATTGACAGCACTGGCAAACTACAGAACCTAACCATTTACCGCGGAGTTGACCCAGAACTCGACGAAGTTGCACTGGAGGCTTTCGGAAGGTGGAAATTTACACCTGCGTTGAAAGCAGGTGCGGCAGTGGCAGTCGATATCTTGGTGGGAATCCCCGCCGTCCAGTAACGCGGACACAGATCATGCTGTTTGAAGACGACCCATGGCGAGCGCAAACCGTGGGGAGAGTCACCGGAAGACATTGGTTGAGAATCGTTGGACGACACCGAACTTCGCAATGAAGAGTTTTAGAGGAGAGACATTTCGACACGTCAATGATCGAGATAGTGGTCGTTCCTATGAGAATCTGGCATTTGTCAACTGCGAGTTTCAGAACTGCGCTTTGTCCCTGACGCTCAGCGACGAAAAGCGCTCCACAGTACGAGACGTTCACATCAAGGAAGGTACCGCAACGAACTGCAGTATCGGTCCGGCGATATTCGAGAATGTTGTGGTAGATGGTTTAGAAACTGCAGGAGGCGGAGGCGGGTTGCTGTTAATCTGCGCTGCCGCATTCCGGAATGTAGTTTTGCAAGGCAACCTAGGTCGTATGCTTCTTACCAGTCTTAGGCCCAGCGCGCTCTTATCGCGCGAACAGAGGATCAGGTTAGAGGAACAGTTCCGTTCTGCAAACGAGGCATATTTCAAGACTGTGAACTGGGCACTGGATATTCGCGATGCACACTTTCGAGAGTGCGAGATACGAAGTATCCCCGGGCGCCTTATCAAACGTGATCCGATCACACAGGCACTAGTTAGGCGCGAGAAATTGGCCGACGGTTCCTGGCGCAAGCTGGATCTTTCCGGGACTCCTTGGCGGATGACATTGGAACGGCTTTGGGAGACCCAGCGCGAGGATGCAATACTTATTGCGCCGATGCGACATCCGCGATTCACTGAGTGGCTCGCTGGAATACAGATACTCCGGCACGCTGGTATCGCAGAACCCGACTAGCATGTCTTGATTCGATGCCGGTTGTCGAGTCCCGCGCGCGTAAACGGGCAGACGGTGGATAGCGAGACCTTCGCTTTTGGCCCGCGTTTCGCATATCGTAAATCGAAAGCCTTCACGCCGTCTGGGTACGTGGTGCTTGGGGTGCTCCGCGAAGTCAAGGTTTTCTCGGGAATTCGATTGCCGGCACTCATTTCGCGGTTGTCACTGGCGGTGCGCTCGATCACAAACTCAGCAAGACAGTCGTGTTGCGAATCGTTCAAGCAGAGTACGTAAGAACCAACTTCCAGGATCTGTCACGGAATAACATCCAGCTCGCAGCAGGTCTAGTATTCCGGTTGGGAGATTGAGTTGGGACGGGTGAACAGGAGAAGATTTGAGGATGGGTTCGGTGAGGGCACTGCCTGCAAGTACGTTTGACTGACGTTCGACAGGTACGCTGGACTTCACCATATAGGAATCCAGGCTCTTCAATATTCGCTTGGCGATAGCATTGATCTTATACGAGCAATTCAACCAAGGCGTCGATTCACTAGTAGGCCCGGGCATTATAGTGCAGGATGAACAAAGACGCACGCTCTGTTTTGTCATTAATCAGAGCAACCAGGGCAGAGTTATCGATCGATCCATTCCGCTTAATGTCGTCGGCGGCACGTTTAATTGAGAGGTGCCTTGGTGCTCGCCGCTGCTTTTCGCTTTTCATATACTTGGCGTGTCCAGGCGTTCACAGTTGTCCAACCGCGGGGACCTGGCTGCTCCTGTAACTGGATAGCGTAGTCCTGAGCGATCCAGAGGGCATTGTGAGCTTGGTAAGTGACTCCATAGCTATCTTTATAGGGAACTACGCTCTCGCTGGCTGGCGGGCCGTAAGCTTGTTTCAAACCGTTGAAGATATCGCCGAACGATTTACCTTGGAAGTTGTTGATGGCTTCGGGTGCGGAGAAACGGATTTCGGCAGCCACGAAGACCCCAATCTCAAAAAAATACGTAGTCGTCTTGGTGGAACCTTCGCCAAATGTGCCTTTATAGGTCCCATTCTCGTCGGTGATCATGTGTTGTCGCGCGCCAGCGATCAAGCCGCAAGTCTCGTTGGCGGTTCTCTTAATGGACTTGGTCATCTTCCCGAATACTCCGGAGGAGCAAGCACGGAGAACATCGCCCTCCTGCGCTTCAGCAAAGAATTGTTCGGCCGTCTCGCCCAGCGTATGACCCTCCACCTTTACCTGCGCGCTAGCGTGCTGCATCAGGCATGCGAAGCAAAATGCGAGGACGGCGGTTAGTTTCCTTCGCATGCTGGCTCGTCCTTATAATTCACGCTCAGATAATCTTTCGTTTTCGCGCAGCTTACCGCCTTCACGAGAGTTCCGACATTCATCCGCCGCGTCGATCGTGAATTCGGCACTCTTCTCATTGGTTCGTTGCGGTTACTGATCATACCTAGTCGTTGATCAATATCCCAAATTGAAACGGGAACAGTAACTGCTCGTCCGGCCAATTACTGATTTATAACCTCGATTCTGAATGAATGCGCAATACAAGAAGATTGTCCAAGCATTCTGCAAGAGATTCTTCGCCAGGATTGGCAGTAACCATTCTTGCCAAAAGCCTGGCGATGTTCAGCAAGGGCGTAGCCAGCAACGAGCTAAACTTCCGTAGAGCTAGCATGCTTGCAAAATCAGGCCGCCACTGGTCATTTTAGCTGTTTGCCAGTAGCTGCCGGGCGTTGCCCAAATCTCTTCTCACCTACGAAATTTCCGAATGGTCTTTCGAGCGTATCGGCTTCCGCCTCCCATTATCGCTGCCTGACGTAGGTCTAAGCGCCTTTCTTCATCCCACCCTCACTCGGGTCTCATGTCAGCCTCCAATGTTGGTGCCGACCTTCCGACACAAAAGTTGAGGCCTGACCAACCTGCAGGTGCTTCCGTCTGTGGTATCGCATGGCGACTGTACATTCATCCAGGCGCGACGCGTGTGCCCTAAGCAATACGAATCGCCTGTATTCAGGCACTGCCCGCAATACGGCATTACGGCTCCTCGTATCTCCAGCAGTCCCTGTATTCCTGCAACAACTTACCGAGGCACTCGTTGGCACGATACCTGCACTAACTGTTGCGTGATCGATGTCATCCCAGCCGCGATGGTCGGTTCTGCGTAGCGCACAGGCATGGCCATTTAGGGTGTGTCGGATGACCAATGGAATCAGGAGACAATCATGAAAACTGCATTCTTTTTGTGCCTATTCGCAACCGGACTGCTGTTCTGTGCTGCAGATATCGCAAAGGCGCAGGACACCGCAAAATCGCAGCAGAGTGCGTCCAACTACGCCCCCTACAACCCCGGAGTCACTGCTGAGCAAGCTAGCTCACAAACGCGAGTTCTTGCTGGTTGTCTGATGAAGGGCGCTGCTGCAAACGCGTACACGCTTCATGGTGAAGGTCTCAATTCCTGGGCGCTCACAAGTGATAGCGTCGATCTCTCTGAATATGTCGACCAAAAAGTCAGAGTTACTATCTTGAACAAGCCTGCCAGCGATGGGAGCTATTTCGTGACCGACGTCTCGTGGACCATGGCGACTTGCATGCGGTAGTGAGTTTAATTGAGCACTCGCTTCTTTGCTGAATTGTCTGCTATCGAAAGAGCTCAACCTTTGCTGCATGACCTGCTGCAGAAGCGATCTTGGCATCGCGCGTGAGTAAGGCAGCTCCGAGTGTCTCGGCAAGCGCGATATAGGCCCCGTCATAGGCAGAAATGTTGTGCCGCAGTTGCCAAATTCGCGGCAGGAGAACGAAATGTGGATATCGCCGGATTCGAAGGTCCGTAAGGTCGTGTACTGCCTCCTCCGCCCGTCGCATCGTAATCGTTCCTTGGTGGGCCAGCCGTCTCAGCACTTGGGTGACCTCGAGATCAAGGAGATGAGGTGTATGGAGAGTTTCGTTGCGCGAATAGATTCGCTTCTCAATCCGCTGGCCGGGAACTGTCTGGAGCAGCCAGTCAATGGCCGCAGACGCATCCAGGACAATCATCGACCCTCGCGCTCCTCGCGTACTAAACGAGCCGTGTCAATCTGGGCCGAGACAGGTTTACGCCCGTGTAAGCGATCCCGCAATTCTGGCAGCGTCGGTGTCTCCTCGATGTGTTTGATTTCCGCTAGCAGATAATCCGATAACGACATTCCTGCTATCGCCGCCCGAGCTTTCAGAGCTCGGTGCAAGGCATCGGGCACGTTGCGAAGCTGAATCATTTTCGACATGTCTGTAGCATACTTTCATGTTTAGCACATGTCAAAAGAGATGGCTCTTTCTCCTTGTGTCCTAGATAGCTTGATCGCTTCCCGCAGAACGGAGGGTCTCAATCCCGAGAGTACGCGACATGCTCTTGCCCCTCGTAGCGCAGCAGTGACCCAAAATATCTCCGACTAGGCCGGTAGTGACTACCCGCGATTCGCCCAACCACCCCCCATACCTCGCGGATCGCGGGCTTTTCTGCGAGACGGGATGTGAGGCGACGGTCACTTTAGGCCGGATACTTTCCGTCGATGTAATGTTCTAGCTGTTGGATAGTCTCTTCTTGTTCGGAAACGATCCATTTCACTAAGTCCCCGATCGAGACTATTCCCACCAACTTGTCTTCTTCAACAATCGGAAGATGACGTATGCGCTTATCGGTCATGATGGCCATGCACTCGTCGACGGTGCGTTGTTGGCTAACCGAAATCACTGGACTTGTCATGATCTCTTTGACCCGGGTCTCCTTTGAGGATCTCCCCTGGAGGATGACTTTGCGGGCGTAATCGCGCTCCGAGAGGATGCCGACTAGCTTGCCCTCGGAAATGACAACCAAGGCTCCAATTCCTTTGTTGGCCATCTTTTCGATTGCCTCGTAGACGGATTGGTCGGGCCCCACCGACCAAATCTCCCGGTGTTTCAACTTTAAGACCGAACTGACAGTTTCTCTGAGCCTCACTTCGGAACCTCCATCAACCGGCAGCCATTTAGGGAAAGCCCACACAGGTGAACATCCACGCCCAGTTAACCAGTTCGCCGCAACGTGCCTTCCGGCGCGCTATCGGCAGACTCAAAGAGCAAATCTCGCTCCTCTTCCTGGCGCAGCGAGAGCGTTTCCATCCACCTGACACATCGATTCCAGCGCAGGATTGCCTCGTCATTATCTGGGGGGCGTAGCCTTTCTGCCTCTTCGAAGTGACCCAACGCTTCTCGGAACATACCAGCCACGATATGATGCGGGTGGCCCGCTCGCGCACGAGCCTTCGCACGTCTCTCATGTAGCAGGCCCAGATAGTAGTGACGCTCGTAGTCACTAGTAAGCCGCCGAAAGCAGTGCTCAGCCTCGCTGAAACGCTCGGTCGCATTCCCGCTGAACTGGTCGGTGACGGCCAGTCCTAGCGTGCGAAGAGCCATTTGATTCTCGGGATCTACGGCCAGAATATCCTGGCAAATCGACTCAGACTCTTCAGGCTCATTCAGGTAACGATACAGTTGCGCCTTCGCGAGAGCCTCACCAATGCCACTCCTCGAGATCGTTTTCAGTTTTAGGTTCATAGTCAGCTCCAATCACATACCAGACATTTCGAGCGCTCAGACAATCCGCTCACCGACCCAGGCATCAAAAGTTCCATGCAAGGTACACGGCCGCGATTGTCCCTAGGACAGCACCTCCATAACAAAAAGTGAAGATCACCTCGTTCAAGTGCTTTACCTGCAAGCCGTCGTAGAGGGTGTAACGAAAACGATGCGCCCAGTGAAACAAGGAAAGTGAACACATCATCACCAAGAATAGACGTACTAGCGGCATTCGAAACAATTGGAATAATTGCGCATAGCCCGGTTGTCGGACCCAGCCCAGCGGTATAGCGAGATAAAAGAGCAGCAGATACGCGGGAATAAAGAGGGCAGCGAAAACGCCGCCGGCGCTGAACAGAGTCCAAAAGAAAGCTTCGTTCGACTGACGGTCCACGATTTCACCTCAGAACAACCCAGATGAGAACCCCGGATACCAAGGCCCACAAGACGAAATTCGGCGCGGCAATGGCTGTGGCAGGTAGCTTTCTTCCCCCCACCTTAATTGGAGGAATCGCATGTGGTGCAAGGTTGAACCACGTGATTGCGTGGAAGACCACGAAGCAGAAACTAAGTATGTTGATGAACAAAGCAAGCGGAGTCCGCAACCATTGCTGAAAACGCTGGTATATCTCTGGACCATAGCGCAGTGCATTTAGCTGGAAAAGCGTAATGACCACAAAAACGGCCACGAAGACGCTGCTGATTTCGCGCAAAATGAATTTCAAGTATCCCTTCTGGCGAAGCCACCAATAGGTAGACACAGGCTCGCGATACCATCGCGGATGATAAAGTGTATATTGCGGCGCGAGGTTATGTGCGTGTGGCTTCATCTGCTTGGCTCTCACTTTTCTTGTGCCAGGGCACGAATGACTTCATCCAGTTTAACGAGGCTTGTAGCTTGTACTGTTGTATAGCATCGGCGGGATCTACATGTTTGGGACAGACCCTCGTACATTCGCCGACAAACGTACAGCCCCAGATTCCCTCGGGATGTTCAAGAATGCCGCCTCGCACCGTCGCGCCCTCGTCTCGCGAGTCTTTGTTGTAGCGCTGTGCCAGGGCGATCGCCGCCGGGCCTACAAAGTCTTTGTCCAGTCCCACGACTGGACATGCTGCGTAACAAAGTGTGCAGTTGATGCACATGCTGTATTGCTTGTACTCGTCCGCTTGTTCAGGCGTCTGAAGAAACTCGCCTTCGCTTGGTGAAGCGCTGCTTCTGATCAGCCACGGCTTTACCCTCTTCAGCTTCAGCATGAAGTCGCTGAGTTCCGTGGCAAGGTCGCGCACGACGGGGAAGTATCGGAGCGGTGCAATTCTGACCTTATTTCTGCCGTGTGCACAGTCAGTGAGGAATGTCGCGCATGCGAGTTTGGGCTCATCATTTACCATCATGCCGCAGCTGCCGCAGATACCCATGCGACAGGACCAACGGTAACTTAGTGAACCGTCGAGCTTATCTTTCACATGGTTCAGCGCGTCCAGTACCACCCATTCCTTACGCACTGGCACCGCAAACTTCTCGATTCGCGGCACTAGGTCGCGCTCCGGCGAGTAACGTTCAATTTCCAATACCATCTCTTCCATCGGCTAACTCGCTCGCTTCATAGAAATGGTCTGCGGCTGTGCGGGCACCGCTTCCGGCGGCTGTTCGCCATAAACGCGCTTCCCGGGTGGCCAGCGCGTGATCTTCACCGGCAGGTAATCGATACGCGGAGTTCCGTCGGCAGTTCGGTAAATCAGCGAATGCGCAAGAAAGTTAAGGTCATCACGAGCAGGAAAATCTGTGCGCTGATGGGCTCCACGCGATTCCGTGCGATGCAGCGCGCACTGCACGATGCTCTCAGCAACGTCGAGCATCGTGCTGAGTTCAAGAGCCTGAACAAGTTCGGTGTTGAAGGTATGCGTATGGTCGTCTAGGACGATGCGCTCGAGGCGCTCCTTTAACTCAAACAGCGTTCCAGCAGCGGCTTCCAGTCCGCTCCTCTGGCGGTAGATGCCGGCGTTCTCCTCCATCGTCTTCTGCATCTGCTCGCGAACTTCTGAGACGCGTTCTCCGAGATGACGCTTGGCGCTCAGCAGTGCATTCAGCCTATTCCTTTCGTCATTCACTTGGGCTGCAACTGCACCGTTTCGCAGTTGCCCTCGCCCTGCGAATTCAGCAGCCATCCTTCCGACGCGCGCTCCGAAAACCAGGCATTCGGGCAAGGAGTTCGATCCCAAACGATTGGCCCCATTAATGCTTACACATGCCACTTCACCGGCGGCATACAGTCCGGTGAGTGGTGTCGCACCATTAATGTCCGTACTCACTCCGCCCATCATGTAGTGGACCACAGGACGCACCGGGATCAATTCAGTGACCGGATCAACGTTTTCGTATTTCAGGCAGAGCTCGCGCACAAAGGGAAGCTTAGTATTGATCACCAGCTCCCCGAGATGGCGAAGGTCCAGATACACGATGGAACCGTACGGTGTCTTCATTGTCCGGCCCTTCTGATCTTCCTTGATGAATGCTTGGGACAGACGGTCGCGCGGTCCCAACTCCATCGATCTAAGGACCGGTTTTGGTTGCGGCGTGCCGAGATCGTAATCCTGGAGATAACGGTAGCCGTCCTTGTTCACCAAGTAGCCACCTTCGGCACGCGCCGCTTCGGTGATCAGAATGCCAGTGAAGGGAAGTCCAGTGGGATGGTATTGGACAAATTCCATGTCCTTCAGCGGTGCGCCCGCGCGATACGCCAGGGCCATTCCGTCGCCATTGCAGATACTGGCATTGGTCGTAAAAGGAAAGACACGACCGCAGCCACCAGTGCACAGGATCACCGCTTTCGCGGTGATCGGCTCGACTTTTCCTGTCATCATCTCAATCGCGATTGCGCCTTGCACCTGCCCGTTGTCGACTAGGAGCTTGGTGGTAAACCACTCGTCGTAGCGCGTAACCGGTTCAAATTGCAGCGAAGTCTGGAAGAGTGAATGAAGCATGTGGAAGCCGGTCTTGTCGGCAGCAAACCATGTGCGTTTCTTCTTCATACCACCGAAGGCACGAACTGCAATATGACCGTCAGGCTCACGACTCCAGGGGCAACCCCAACGTTCCAGTTGCGCCAACTCTTTAGGGGCCTCGCTTACGAACGCCTCCACGGCATCCTGGTCGCATAACCAGTCGCCTCCGGAGACGGTGTCGTAGGCGTGCTCGTCGAAAGTGTCATTGGATTTGATTACGCCTGCAGCGCCGCCTTCAGCAGATACGGTATGGCTGCGCATCGGGTAAACCTTGGAGACGACTGCAATATTGAGTTTTGGATTGAGCTGGGTTGCTGCGATGGCTGCGCGCAACCCTGCAGCGCCTCCACCGATGAGAAGTACGTCGTGAGAGAAAGCCTCCATTACCACACCGCCTGCAGCTGACGTGACGTCAGCCGCAATGACAGAATCCTAGGTGGGTACCTGTGAAGCTTAGTGCCGCATCCAACCCGCGGCGCAAATACAACTGCTTAGAGTCTTTTTCAGGGTAGGTGGATGCCAAGAGTCGAGCTGTTGTTGAAACAGCTATTCTGACGTAGGCCGGTTGCGGCCTTGCGGCAGGATTGCAGTCAACGTAGCGATTTAGCTGAATCGGTCCTGCGCGAGTAGTTGAAGCCTCCAAGGCAGAATGGCTTTGCAGCCCACCAGAAGGGAATCCAGCTCCAGCTTTCGGGTACCGAGTAGCGATTCGCCTTTAAGCTGTCCAGCTTTTGCTAGTGGGTAAGAACATGGACGAACATTACTCGGGAAGACGGCTGTTGTTGAAGCAGAGATCGCCGATAATGGAAAACCTTCAAGACATTGCTGAACCTGACTTGCGCTCCTGCCGCGATTGCGCCTGAAGCGATTCCAAGAGCTAAGACTCCCGTTCGGGTCTCAGTAAGTTCGACCAGAAACCGGCCCACCGAATAAAACGTGGCAAGGCTAACTCGCTTGGCGACCTTATGTTGCTCCTCGTGGCAACTCATTGTCCAATGTCTGGGGATCAACTCCCTTGGATATCGCCGAGGAGAAAGTCGACAAGAGTACGGGATCGCTATCAAGTAAGCATTTGCCTGAATTCGTAAAGATGTCCTCCCGGGCTACAAGCCTTAAATAGCGGATTCAGAACAGGAGCTGCCTGCTGCAGACGTCTTGCTGCCGCTTGCGAAGGCTCTTGCAGGAAGGCATTCACTGCGGCGATCAATTCGGATGAATAAAAGAAGTGCTCGCCGCGTCTTTGCGCCGAGCATTCTTCCATGCGAAGCATGTCTCTAAGTTCATCCGCGACCAATTGAAAATCACAGCCTTTCATCAAGTGCGCCATGCGATGCCTCTTGTTGCGCTTTCGTGAGGCGCACAGCATAACCCGATACTTTCTGTATACAAAAAAGAATCGAGAGTTGTTGAAATCGGAATGGCAGAATAAGAAGGATAAGCACGATCAGCCACTCGGAATTGTGGCAGCTGGCACACGGTCGCGATTCAACCCTTTCGAGTGCTGGATTCGAAGTTTCGCGCAAACCTAACGAGACCAGGCTCCAGCATCAACATTCTGTAAACGATGCAGGTGCTCCGGGCCATCAGGTACTCTTTCGACACGCCGATTTGCCCGGAGTGCTTTTCACTATGATGACAGCTCAGAGAGGCTGCTGTAATTTCTCAGAGCCTCACCCCCCAGAGGTCCTGGAAGGGGTTGCAACACAAGAGTGTGTTGGGCAGAGGATGTGTCGTCTTCGCGGGCTGTCGTCACCAAAGGTGTCGTTGCGAGTGCGCCGCGCCACCGCCCGGGTGGTGGTTGTGTGCGAAAAGAGAACTGCACAAGGCCGCAAAATGGCCGTACAATCGACCGACACGCAGATAAAAAGGGGCGCCAAGATTCTTCCTCACGGTGAGCTTCGGCGCCTCTTTGCATCTGGCGAGCGAGCGACAATTTAGCGCAAGCGAAAGCCTCGGCTGTGGCCCACATGCCATCGCCCGCAGATCAGTTATTTGCGAAAATTCTTCGACTGCAAACACAGCGCAACAATCTCATCTATCTTCTCGAGCACGCAAACGAGACCCGAGACTTTGCTCAATGCATTTGCAAGCCACCGGTTGCGGTGAGGAAATAGTGGTTGGACCAAACCCTGCCTTCTACCCCCCACTCGGCTTTAAGAAGTTCTAGGCAGCTCTCTCTAAGGACGAGGCTAGCTCGTGGAAGCTCGGTGATCGTGCCTCTAGTAGCTTGAGCGCCTCGTCCATTGTGCGAACTACTTGGAGGGTCGGGCGGGTCTTGGCGGTAGCGTGCTGGAATATGCGTGCGGCCTTATACGTCTCCTCCTGCGGGGCGACGATCACTTGGAAGCAGAGCTGTGAAAGGCCGGGCGGTTTCACTGCGATCTGCATAACTGTGTCCGATGAGATGGAAACTTCCGTTGCATGGGTGTAGTCGATGATATAGCTGCAATTCCCGTAGTGCTTGTAACAGCTCATTAGCAGGTCGTAGCCTTCCAATGCGGCCTTGTCTGTGACGGTGCCCCAGGCCGACAGCACAAGGATCGCGTTCTCTCTATCAAAGTCGACTCTGTATCCCATTGAGCGCCTCCGCGGACGTTATACCGCCACTCGATCTCGGTGTCCACACTGGGCAATGTCTCTGAGCTAAAGCCCAACAGCATTTTTTATGCCCCTTGCCGTGGCCTTTAAGGGGTCACGCGTTGCGACTTGGTCGGCTATGTATGCTCCTGATATCCATCATTATCCGAACACCGATCGATCGGCATCGGCTCTTTGGGACACTCCGGGAAGAACCTGTGCGCGTTCCCTGATTGAGTCAAGTTCATATGTGACGAAGACATTGCCGTTCTCAAAAACGAGGTTCAATCGATCCTCGTTGTCGAATTCTGCGTTTCGCACGTTCTCCATCGTACGGAACTCTCCTGGCTCCGGTTCGACCAGCGCCAGTCGCCCATGCTTGGAATTCTTGCCGGGATCGGTGACTGGGTCGTTGTAGACCGGTTGCCACTCTCCATTGATCTGTGCCGCGGAACACTTGAAAGCGAACTTCTGGGTATCACGGTTGAGCTGCTGCAATAACGCACCGCCCATGCCAAACGCGATATTGTCGGCGCTCCAACCGTGGAACTTGGATAGTTGATAGAGCATGTTCTGGATGGTGAACATGTTCACCCCGTCGCCCTGAATCACCCGAACACATGGTGGCAGAACGCGATACCCTTTCGAGTTCGTCTGGTATCCGAACTTTTGACCAAGGATTTCAAAGACTTTTGTCAACACTGGTACGGGATCGCCGGAATCTGGTCGAATGACAAGCGTGCCATTTCGATGCAGAATATCCGGCTTCAGCAGTTCGCCCCAAAGCTTTTCGCAGGCGTTAAATACGTCGTAACTGTCGGAGACGCAGGCGACCAGTCCGGTGGGATTGTGCGACCGTATCCTGTACGAAGCTCTCAGAACCGAGCGTCGAGAAATCGATCCGGCCATGCTGAACCGTGTTTTAGCAACCGAGAGTCTCGCCCCCTCCTGCGCCACGAACACTATTTACCCGGGACAGGCCGCCGGATTTGGCACCAAATCCGCGAGCTCGGCCGAAGCGGCGAGAGAGTTGACGGCAAGTAAAGATGAAGTTTGCCCCCAGGCGCCCGCGTCGGTGCCTGAATCGAATCTCAGCGAACCAGATTTCCTCATAAGCCGAATCTGCAGCTGGTTTTCCAGCCAGCCGGGAGAGTGGTCGGGCACAGCTGCCGAGTTGGGGATCGCGAGCGGCATCTGCAATCAGCCGCTGCCGGAGCTTCTGCAGGCCGTTGCGGACGAATTCCGCAAGTTCGGCATTGCTGCTCGTATTGAGCGGCGTCCGGGCAGACCGCGCACGGTACGGCTAAGCCGTCTCTACACCGATGTACGGGCCAGTTGTACGGAATGAACAGTCATTTCGTAGGTGTAAACCGATCTCCACCAATATACTTGCTGAGAATATCTCTCAACCGTTGATTTTCCTCCCCGCCTTCACGGATGGCGACCGAGACGAAATCGGCAAGCTCCTTCCAAAACGTGCCCACATCCTCTGTTTGCCGGAGTAGACGGTCAACCCCTTTGTAACCCGCGAAAAAACTGGCGTAGGCCGCGCCCAGTCTCCTGCCAAGCTCGTTCAGAGCCTCATCGGTCAGTCCTGAGGCGGATTTGCTCTTTCTCTTGTTGCCCATTCTTATCGTTCGTTTTCTGGCGGTATGTTGATACCCGGCGGACCACTCTACTCCTAAATAGCCACTTGCTGTCCAAAATCAGTTTTCGTGTTCCAAATACGAAAAAAGCCTAACCGGAAACGCCACCGGCGGAGGAGTCGGTGGCCGATTCTTACATGGAGGCGTTACGGCAGGTTCTGAACATGCGGAGATAGTGCCAAAAAACACGGCAAGTTCCGACGCTGGTGAAGACATTGAAAAATCACACGAACATTGACGAAGGCGAAATTGGAGGCGAATCAACGAAATGCTCAAAAGTCAACTGGTCCAAAAACAACAGTGGGAAAGAGGAGGGCGAGCGTGAACGCAACAAAATTTGGTTTGTACGGCTCAAGGCTCATCGTTGAAGTTGGCGATGGCAAAGAAAGTGAGGAGGAGTGGAGCGTTTTCCTGGAAGCGGCCCTCGAAGCGTGGGATCCCGTCGGCCTGTGGGAACACCAACTGGTGGAGCGGCTCGCTTCCTTGCACTGGCGCCTGTTACGCGTGACGCGCTGCGAAACTGGTGAAATCCGAACTAATCTCGACAACGCACTGCACGAGCTACAGGCGGCAGTGAAGCGGAATGCCACCGCCTACATCCTCCTTGGCAATTGGGGAGCTAACTCAGCCGCGATCGAGATCGTAATTAGCTGGCTCGAGGCAGCCATCGAACTGGCGGAGGCGGGAGAAGAGATTCCTGATAACCTTTTCGACCAACTAAAGGGGTCGGGCGTCAATCTCGAGCGTGGTACCCCTTTGAAACACTGCAAATTCCTCGCAGGTGAGTTTAAGGAGGCGAAAGGCCGCTCCGCTGAGGAGGCCAAGCAAGTGCAAGCAGAGTTGGTCGAATTCCTATTTTCGACCATGGAGTTATTCCGCGGGTTGCTGCCGGCGCAGCTCGAGCGAGAGCAATTGATGGCTGAGGCCCGAGTCCGCGCCTTCAGCATTCCTCCTGAACACACGCTGAATCGATTGATCCGATACGAAAACAATGTTCGGCGACAAGTGGAGGCTACCCGAGCCGAGCTAGAGGCCGTGCAGCGCAAGCGCAAGCAGCGCTCGGGGCCGATCAGTGTCCCCATCGATTTTGCAAAGAAAAGTGAGCCAGGAGAGCAAAATTGAGAAAACGAAGCCAGTAAGTCACGTCCTTTCAAAGAGGCTTCTTGGTCCTTCGGTGGGAAAGAAATCGCGGCGGGGGCGTTTATAAGCGATCGCGCCGAGCCGGCCCAGGCCGGCGGTCACGATCTTCGACAACACAATAGCTACCGGGGCGGGCCTCTCTCGGCCCGCCCCCAGCATTGCCGAGTTAGTCCGGCTGCCCATGACAACTGTGTGCGGGGCGGCCATAGTGCTTGGCCCTGCCACACCGGAAAATGGACAGCGCCGTCGTTGTCCATCTCCGCAACCGCAATGTAAGTTCGGAACTAAGCGCCAACTTTAATCGTGCCTGAGGGGTCCTCGATGATCTCTCTCGCTGGAGACTAGAATCCTGACCTGCCCACTCACGGCATCGATGGGATTTCGATTGGGTGGCTAGTTCTTTGAAATAGCGAAGGTCACCTTTACGCGAATGTCTCGTTCGGCCTTGCCGTTCCTTGGATGTGGTTCGTACTTCCAATGCTTGATGGCATCGGTTACTGCAGCGGCAAGCAGAGGATCGCCACTGAGTACGTTCACTTCGCGCACAGCTCCATTATGATCAATGGTGGCCTGCACGACCACGGACCCCTCTTGAGCTGTCTCGATCGCCAGTTCAGGATACGACGGAGATTTGTAATTCTTCGGCGCGCGGCCTGTGAACTCCGAGAAAACCCGAACCGTAGGTTCGGCAGATGGTATAACTCCACGTACCCAGGCACTCTCGGTTATTGGCGCAGGCGTCGGTATCACTACTATGTGATTGTTCCCCTTCACTACGAAGGATGAGGTGACATCCGAGGATGACCAGGTCACTGGAATTTGGGTTTTAACGGTGGGTAGTGGCCATGATCGCTTTCCGTCGTCGGCTGAACGCTGCAGAGCCGATTTCGACCTCCGATTTGAAGATCTTGTTTCACTATGCTTTCCTGGTTTCTGCGGTGCGTCGGACGTCGAAATTGGCTTCTTCGGGAGATCGTTTTGAATGGCGAGATCATCAGTGGCTTGCGGCCGTAGGAAATAGATCAGCTCTGCGAAAAGTACGGCAAAAGCAACGGCCCCGATCGCAAAGGCTCCAATCGCGCGATACCTCGCCGGAACTTTTGCCACCAGCGCGAGCATTGATGACAGTTTCGACTTCGCTTTAGGTAGTGGGGACTTGGTTTCGAGCACGGCGGACCGCAGGCGTCCGACTTCGTCTTGCGTTTCAATCACACGTGATTCGTACGATTTCTCTATTGCTCCTGTTCCCTCGGTCGCTTGCCGTGCCACGATCGAATTGTTCTGTTCGTCTTGTTCTTCTTCTGTGCCCTTACGAGCAAGCACGGGAATCGGCTCGCGTGCTTTTTGCGAAGCTATCCACGAACGGATCTGTTCCTTGGACTTTGCTGGGAGATTCAGTAAGCGAGCACCCGCCAGTTGTCCGGAGGAACTGGTCCAGACAATTTCGGCCTCGCTGATAATGCGAGCATCGCTACCTGCAAGGTCAAAGTGAAAGACTACCTGCTGCTGGGGGCTCAAAGGGGACATCACTTGCAGTGCTAAACCAGTGCTGCTGAGATTCTGCAGAATGCCCCCGTTATCCGGTGACACAGATAGATAGATGAAGGGACAGGAGTCCAGACGCGGGCTGGAACGGCGGTCGCGGATCATTGCTCATCCTTTCCGCGAACGAGAATGGCGAGAAGATAGACGAGAAGGGAAGGACGCGTCAATAGAAGTTACTGGCGTAAGTTCAGGCGATGAAGACCACGCTTGCACCCACATTCACAGCTCTCGAGAGCTTTCGTGTGCCGCCACGCGCCGAGGATTCTCTCAGCTCATGCAACTTCTGCGTCTGTCCCGACGGCCGCAATAGATTGACAGCTGATGAATGAAACAGGTTCCAAAACTGCAAGGAGATACTTGCCATGGAGCTAGCGTCCACATCGCAGTTTCGGGGAAGGCGGGGCCGAAAGCGGATCAACTCTGTCGCGGCGATGTTTTGACTTGAGAGGCAACTGCCATCGCTATCTTCGTTCTCTCATTTCTCAAAATAGCTGTGAAAGGCGGGAAAGTCATGGAACGTTCTGCTCACCAAGCAAACCCATATTCAAGAATCTGTCGCGTAGTCTTCATTGCGACCTTCGCGTTGGTTATCAATGTGATGTTAGTCGAAGGCCAGGCTCGTGGTATTGGCCACGGGGGAATGGGAGGGCGAGTGGCACCGCGAGGTGGTTTTGCGCCCCACCGCGGATTTGGGCGGGCAAGCGGATTTGGATTTGGCACGGGAAGTGGTACTCCGCTTACTGGATTCTGCGATCGCAGTCCATTCTGTGTGACGGGAGCAGCAGCTTCAGGGCTGCCCTACTCACCTTTCTTCGGCGCAGGGTTCTGGGGATTTGGTGGCGGGTGGGGTGGGTTTGATGGCGGGTGGGGTGGGTTTGATGGCGGGTGGGGTTATCCCTCATCTTACGATGGAGCCGAGTACGACAACTTTCAGCAACAGATTGCGCAATATATCGGGAGTTTGGGACAACAAGTTCAGAAGCTCAGGGAAGACGCCGAGCGTAGCCGATATGAAGCGCCCCCCAAACCGCCGGCTGAACCCAAAATCATCAACGTATCGTTTGCCGGGACCAGGCCGAGCGAAAGCGTCCCACCTGCAGTCTTCGTGCTCAAGAATGGCCAAAAGATCGAAACCACGCGTTACGTCCTAACAGCCGATACGCTTTCGGTGCAAAGGATTGGTGAACCTGGCCAGATCATTCCAGTAAGTGAGCTCAACGTAGCTGCCACTGCCACCGCGAACCGGGAACGCGGTTTGACGTTCAACTTTCCGAGGAATCGCAGCGAGATTTTCCTGGGTTTCTAGCCCATGCCGCTTCGAGTTCGCATTCTTTTGGGGCCGGCTATCCAGTCAGACCTATCCGTGAAGTGCCCCATTCGCTGCACCGAGACAATGGAGAGTTCACGGTTCAGTTTTGCTTCAGCGGGGATGAGCCTCTGGAGCAGGGAACGGGCGTTTGAGTCCCTTGCTCCAGTAGAAGCCTTCTTCACGATTGCATCTCCGCTGCGTCTGCGCGAATTCTGCTGGCGGCAAATAGTTCAAGGAACTGCGGACCTTGTTGGTTGTAATCGCGTCGCCAGCTCTCGATCTTCTGCGGTGCGTCTTTCAGCGTTAGAAAGTAGTTGGCATTTTCATCGCGTAGTCTTCCGTGAAACTTTCCGGTAGGCTCGGCTTGCCTGGTTGAATGAACTCTAGCCGCGCTCGTTCTTCGCTCCAGGCCGTGGTGCACGTCTACGAAACTCTGGGCCATTATCCAAGACGGTCCATTTTCGCTCATTTTTCGGCGATCGGTAGCGATGGGTAATCGTGCCAATCCCAGCAGCCTGCAGGCGTGCCGCTCACTGGTCCGATACCCGACTGCCACATAGCGGGCGGCTGCCCGAAGTCCAGCAGGTGCTGGAAGTTTCTTGTGAGAAAACGTCCTTCAGCGCACGATTGCTTCAGCTTCCGGTTTTCCTCTTCCAGTTGGTTCAGTTTCGTGCCATCGCCGCTTTCCATGCCACCGTACTTCGCGTTCCAGCATAGTAAGTTTGCTCGCTGATGCCGTGCTGTCGGCACAACTCCGCGATCGCCAATCCTGCCTCGCCCTGCTTCAGGATCGCGATGACCTGTTCTTCGCACTGTCAGATCCCTTTTCATCGGGTTCTCCTCTCCTGCAGTTTAGGAGAACTCTCATTCTAGCGATCCAATTTTTGGAGGCTGCGTCAGTACGTGTTCTTCTCCCTAGAAAATCTGACACTTTCTTTATAAATTGTTTGCCAGTTGGGTCGCGGCACAGTCGGTGTGCCGATTTCATCGAATTGGCGCCGGACTAATCATTTCGATGCGACGGTTTATTCCTGGCTCCAGGCTGCAAAACGCGACCATTTGTAGGAGTTCGGTTTGGAAATTAAAACTATGTTAGGAATAATCGTCGTAGTGGTTGTGATTCTGACTGTGATCGCGTTTTGGATTCGACCGTCCAGCCCAACTTAAGGCGCCTCCTAGAAGCGACCCTGGAACAGTCACGTGCTGAAACAACGCGGTATTTTTCGGGGCGATGCCGATTGAACACCTGGTAGACCTGGAGTTATCCAATAAGGCAACCGCCGCCATGCCCAGTCCGTAACCACGGCCAATAGCCAAGCTTATCGCTCCTGATATAACCAACAAATGACCTCGGCCGCTCTTTAAACGGCGGCTTTCTTTCACCCTAGTCGTCCTGTCATCGGCCGCCCGAAGTCCAAGATGCTGAACAGCTGTTCTTCTAATGTGCAAAGACTTGCACATATAAGTTTCGTGCCGAAAATAAACCCTGCAAAAAAGCGATCAATGTGTGGCACATTACCTGCGTACAGGAACTCTGGGACAGGGACGGCATTCCCTATGGTTACCGGAGGGCTGTCCCCATATAGCGAGTCTAGGGACATCAAGGGGATTCAATGCGGAAACTGGCCGCCGTACTGTTGTTAGCTGTCGCAGCTCAGTGTCAGACCACGACTATTCAACAAGTTGCGCCGAATTTGACAGCAGCGGCAGCTATCACGCCAATTCCGTCTGAAGTCGGCTTCGACGACAGGGCGGTAAATACCAATTTGGTCGCACAACTGAGCGATCCGTTAACCGCTGGTCCGATTTCGCAAGCAGTTGCAGGCTCGGTTACTGCAGGCTCACGCCCCATCATAAAGACCGCTGTTATTAAGCCGATGAAGGTCAGCACGGTTAACGAGGACCGCGCCCGAAACTCACGGATATGGTACTCGCTTGTGGCCTTCGATCATACTGCGGCAGCGTTTGACGCCTATTCCACGCGCCAGGCCATCGGCCATGGAGGAGTGGAACTGAATCCCTTTCTGAAGCCCTTTGCCGACTCGCCTGCCATCT